>DAOUVA010000173.1 GCA_030667885.1 Phycisphaerae bacterium | reverse complement strand
CACTCTTTAAAAATCGTCTTTTTACAATTAAATCCATAAATTATTTTTGTTATACTTAGCATATTTTCAAGCACACGCCGGACACAGGCCCTCAAGCCGGACCTGCTGGCGTTGTATAACAAAACCCTTGTGTGGGCTTTTTGCCATTGGAAGTGATATTTCCGTAAGACAGTGTGTTTTGCCGCAGCTTGTACAGGTAAAATGTGGATGACACTGGCTCGCAGTGCAGTTGTGGGCTAATTCATAATGGCACGCTCTTTTTTCGATAAACGCCTTATGCACTAATCCGACCTTCAATAAACTTTCCAGTGTTCGATAGATTGTAACCTTATCGAAGTGTTTTTTACCCAATCGCCGGGCAATCTGCTCCTGGCTGAGCGGCTTGTCGGTTTTCATCAGCACCTTCAGTATGGCTATTCTGACCTCGGTGCAGTAAAGCTTCGCTGCTTTTAGCATGTTGCGGGTTTGTGAATCTGAATTTAGCTTCATATTAACACCGTATGATATTAATGATGATGGTGAAGATGCGACAAATCATCCGATGATTTTACGAATAATAACGGAAAAACGATATCGCTGATACAGCACGGCAGCCAGACTGCTAAGAACAGGAATCCGAAACTGCCTACCAGTTTCAAAGCCGAGGTATTATCGCCCATTGCCATAAGCATATGGAAAGACGATGCCCACGTGCTCAGCAGAACGTGGCCCGCGTGCGGAATTTTTGTCTTCGGCTTGAAAAGTGCTATCAGCACGCCGGCTATCGCCGCTGGAATAACAATATACCAACCCTCAATAAAGCCTATGTGAGCCTCCTCGGCGAATCCTTCATTTTCGTGGTCATGCTCATCCCCATGGGAATGGCCTTCGATGCGCATACCCAAAGCCGCCTCGCCGACATAAGGTATCAGCGAATCACTGAGAGTCCCAATCCCCAGTGAGCCGAAGAAACCCACTAACAAAACAGCAATGATTGTTTTTCTTTTGGTGTGAAACTGAAATATTGAGGCCGTTACTATTGCACTCAAAAAAATATGTGCCGGATGGAATACATAGAATATCTTTTCACTCGTATCGTGCTCAAGATTTTTAAAAAGCAGCATGCACACGATACCTGTAAAAGCCCCGAACAAAGTAAATGGTGCGTGGCCCTTCAGTTCTTTAACAATAATTCCAAGCTTTTTTCCAGTTTGCATCCGAATACCTCAAAATTGCCGATTGTCAAAAATAGCTTCTATATCAAAAGAATATTTTATACATATTACGCCAGAAATGCAACTAAGTTGCATATATTTTTCAAAATATTTTTATTGTTAGCCTTTTAAGTTACCCCTCTTAACATTTACATTACGTTGTTACCCTGATTAAAGGTCATTTGGATTATTCTACTGAAATGGAAAAAAGTTTTTCATATACCTTCTATTGCGTTCAGTTCTTCTCATGTTTATAATGAAGTTTTTTTACCGATAGCTCATATTATGAGTTTCCATTTATTTTGAAAAAGCAGGTAAAGCCGATGAGTATTCGAAAGCCGGAAACCGGGAAAAATAAAATAAGTCAAGGATGGTTCCGCCGGATTATTCCAAAGGCGGTCATCATTTTCGTCGCAATAGCCGTACTGACTGTGATAGCAAAACTGCCGCAGCGGGAACGAAGTGCTCCTCCCACAGAGGTTCCGCCGGTGAATGTAACTGTCATGCCCGTAATTGCCCGGCCGCAGCTTGCCGACACATTCAACCTTCCGGCGGTAATTGAACCGAACCGAATTATCATAGTCTCTGCCGAGGTCGAAGGCCGCATCGAGAGGATACCACCCAAAGAAGGCGACTATGTGAAATCAGGTGACTTGCTCGTCAAGATTAATGCGGACCTGATACGCCCCTTGTTTGAGATAGCACAGGAGCAGGTCAAACGCGACCAGATTGAATTCGAGCGCATGGATAATCTCGTAAAAGATGACGCCACGCCACAGCGTGACCTCGATGATGCCAGCACAAAGCTGACAATCAGCAAAGCAAATTTCGATGAGATACGCGCCCGCCTGGAACGCACAAGTATATACTCACCAGCAGCCGGACAACTCAACGATATTATCGTCGATGAAGGGGAATACGTTCAGGTTGGCAACCCCGTAGCTGAGGTTGTGGATAACGATACGGTTAAGGTCGTAGTGGATATGCCCGAACGCGACATTTCATTCTTCTCAGTCGGACAAAAGGCGGAGATTTTTGTGAATGTAAAAGGACACGATACCTCAATGACCGGGAAAATCTCCTTCATCAGCGAACTGGCGGATTTACAAACCCGCTCCACAAGAATGGAAATCTCTCTTGACAACAAGGAACGGCTTCTGCGAAGCGGCAAGATCGTGCTCGTACGCCTCACAAGGCAAGTTCTCAAGGATGCTATCATGATACCCCTGCTGGCGGTAATTCCGATGGAGGACAGCAAGGCCGTTTACATCGTTAATTCAGAAGAGGCCAACCGTCGCCAGGTAGAACTCGGAGTTATAAAAGGCGACCATGTCCTCGTCAAAAGCGGCCTGGAGCCCGGTGACCGGCTGATAATCGCAGGACATCGTTTCGTCGCACCCGGACAGAAGGTAAACGTTGTATCAGAGAAAAAGTAGCTGCTATGATAATTACCGACCTTGCAATCAAAAACCGCACAACCGTTGCTGTCCTGGGCCTGATTATTGTCCTGCTCGGTGGATACAGCTATCTCTCATTACCGCGTGAGGCGTTCCCGGACATCCCAATCCCATATATTATGGTCACCACAACTTATGAAGGTGTCTCACCAGAAGACATCGAAACATCCGTGACCATGAAGATTGAAAAGGAGCTGAACGGAATCCGGGGTACCAAGGAAATCCGTTCCAGCAGCGCCGAGGGTCTTTCGTTGATTAGTGTGGAATTTAATCCGGATGTAAAGACCGAGGTGGCCCTGCAGCGGGTGCGCGACCGCGTGGAAATAGCCAAAGCCGAACTCCCTATAGATGCCGAAGAACCTCTGATCCAGGAGATAAATTTCGCTGAGTTTCCTATCATGACCATCAGTATCTCCGGTGACGTATCCCCTTACCAGTTCAAGGAGATTGCAGATGACTTGCAGGACACCCTTGAGGCAGTACCCGGTGTTCTAAAGGTGAATGTACTCGGCGCGCTGGAACCCGAAATCAGGCTGGAATTCGACCCCGACCGGCTGGCTATGTATAATCTGATGATTCCGGAAATTCTGGCCCTGATACCTTCAGAAAACGTTAATATCTCCGCAGGAGGTCTTGAGACTCAGGGCACGAAGTTCAATGTTCGAATTCCGGCCGAGCTTGTTACAGCCGAAGAGGTCGATCACCTGCTCCTGACCGTGCGTGACGGCAAGCCCATCTATCTGTCCGACGTCGCAACCGTTACCGATGCTTTCAAAGACCGTACAAGTTTTTCACGCCTTAACGAAGCTGAAAATGTCACCTTGACCGTCCAGAAGCGTGTTGGGGCCAATGTAGTCCATATCTCCGATTACGTCCGTGCCGTTATCGACCAGGCACAGAAACAGATTCCCGGTGCAGTAAAGTTCGACATCACTTTCGATATGTCAAAGATGATTCGAAGTATGGTGGCTGACCTGGAAAATAATATTCTGTCTGCTCTGATTTTAGTAACGGCTGTGCTTTTGCTGTTCTTAGGCTGGCGACCGAGTACCATCGTGGCCATGATCATACCGCTGAGCATGCTCATCACTTGCTTTTTGATACAGATGCTTGGCTACACGCTGAACATGATCGTGCTATTTAGCATGATGTTGGTCCTGGGCATGCTTGTTGATAATGCGATTGTCATCGTGGAAAATATCTTTCGACACCTGCAGCTTGGATATGGCCGAACTGAAGCTGCGATCCTCGGCGCGCGTGAAGTTGCCTGGCCGGTCATCACTTCCACGTTTACGACTGTATGTGCTTTTCTTCCCTTGATGTTCTGGCCGGGCATTATGGGCGACTTTATGAAGTATCTGCCGATCACCTTGTCCCTGGGTTTGCTGTCCTCGCTCTTTGCAGGGCTCGTGTTCAATCCGACTATCTGCTCTGTATGGACTGGCCGTGTGACACAACGGGAAAAAACGGAGAATTGGTTTGTCAGGGGCTACCGGCGTATTCAAGGAGCCGGTTTGGAAAATCCGGGCCTGACTTTATTCATGGCAACGTGTATCCTGGTCGGCCTGATGATTCTTTACGGCAAGATCGGTAAAGGCACAGAGTTCTTCCCTGAAGGTGACCCGGAGCGTGCTATGATCGATGTGCGTGCCCCACAGGGCACGAATATCCATGAGACAGACCGCATCGTGCGGATAATCGAACAGCGCATCAGGCCCTACAAACCGTATCTCGAGCATGTCATCGCGAATGTAGGTGCATCTGGAGGGGGGGGCATGGTAGCCAGCGCCGGCGGTCCCCACTTGGCCAACATTACATTGGTTTTTTATGACTTTGCCGAGCGCGAGCGTCCTTCAAATGAAATCATTGCGGAGGTCCGAAAGGATATTGACGACATCTCCGGTGCGGAAATTAAGATCGAAGGTGAGGAAGGTGGTCCACCAACCGGTGCCCCAGTCGAGGTGCGTTTAATAGGAGAGGACTTTAAGACTCTCGAACGTCTCAATAGCCAGCTATACCAGTCGATTGCAAATGTACCTAACATCGTTAATCTGCGCAGTGACCTCGAAGCCACCCGTCCGGAGTTGGCCTTTACCGTCAATCGCCGCGTCGCCATGCTGCTCGGCGTCAACACCGCCACAGTGGGCAACTTCCTCAAGATGGCCGTCTTTGGCACCAAGGTGGGAACCTACCGTCAGTTCAACGACGAGTACGACATCACGGTACGCCTTCCCCTTGCCCGCCGCCTAAATATCGACGACATTTACGGCCTGCACATTCCCAACGTATCCGGAAAAGCTGTACCGCTCAGTTCACTTGGCAGCTTTGAATATCGTGGCGGATTCGGTACTATAAACCGCGTCGATCAGAAACGCGTCATTTCCCTCACCGCTGACGCTGAAGGCCGGCTCAGCTCCGAAGTACTCAGTGACGTCCAGAAAAAGCTCTCCATGCTCGAACTGCCGGCCGGCTGCGAAATTCGCTACGCTGGAGAAAAGGAAACCGAGGACGAGTCGCGTGTTTTCCTAATAAAGGCCTTTGGCATTGCTCTGCTGCTGGTTGTTCTGGTTCTGGTCATCCAGTTTAACTCACTTATGGTGCCGCTCATCATAATGACAACGGTAATCCTCTCACTTATTGGCGCGCTGACAGGATTACTAGTCTGCGGCTTGCCCTTCGGCATCATCATGACAGGTATTGGAGTCATTAGCCTGGCGGGCGTTGTCGTGAACAATGCCATTGTGCTGCTCGCCTATACCCGGCAGTTGCAGCTGCGCGGGATGGACCTCGTCTCCGCTGCGGCAGAGGCTGGAGTTACGCGTCTGCGGCCTGTCCTCCTGACCGCAACAACTACGATCATTGGCCTCATCCCCATGGCCATTGGTATCTCGTATGATTTCCACACCTTTACCTGGGCCACAAAGAGCGAATCCAGTCAATGGTGGCGCAACATGGCAGTTGTCGTCATCTTCGGTCTGGGCTTTGCCACGGTCCTGACCCTTGTAGTGGCTCCCTCGCTCTACGTTATGCTTAGTCGCCTTTCTCTTCGGCTGGGATTCAAAGGATTCGGCGCCGACCATCCGGACGACAATCCAGAGACATCCGTTAATTGATTTTAGCAACACCTTCCCCATGGCAAGTATGAAATATAAGCTCTAAAAAGCATTGCGGATTTCACTTCAGGAGGGTAAATTAGAACATCTGTTGAAAGAATTTGGACAACCGCTGAATATTATTTTCCGGACGATAGTTTTCTCTGTAAAGGAGCAGGCAATGAAGAAGATTGTTGGTTTACTATGTTTGACGGTTCTAATATTCAGTGTCTCCTGCCGGGACACATCAGAACCATCAAAACCGCTCATCGGTATTACCAGTGTTTATAAGATAGATGAGCAGAACAATTCCTTTTCGACTTCGGTAAATTTTGCTTATATTCAGGCAGTGGTAGATAACGGTGGTATCCCGCTGGTTCTGCCGACCATCTCTGACGAAGAAATTATGCAGCAATATGTCCGGCATCTTGATGGCCTGGTGCTGATAGGAGGCGATGATATCCCCCCTTCCGCCTATAACGAGCAGCCCCATGAAACAGTCAAAGTACTGCCCACGCAGCGATATAATTTTGAAAAAAAGTTGATATCTTTGTGGTTAAGCAGCGGTAAGCCCCTGCTCGGTGTTTGTCTCGGGATGCAGTTCACAAACGTTGTTTCAACCGGCTCGCTCATTCAGGACATCCCTTCTCAGGTAGGTACAAAAGTAAAGCATCGGGAATATCATCAGGTAAACATTGACCCTGCCAGTTCTCTGGCGAAAATCCTTGAAGCAACTGAGGCGTCTGTTTATTCGAACCATCACCAGGCGGTCAAGGACGTAGGGAAGAATTTGAAAGTTATAGCCCATAGCGAAGATGGTGTTGTTGAGGCTATGGAAAGGGTCAACGGGGGTTTCGGCTTATTCGTCCAGTGGCATCCGGAACAGACCAACGATATCGAGCACCGAAATGCCATTTATGGTGCCTTGATAAGAGCTTGTACTGTGCGAAACTAATATTTTCCATAATAAAGACAGGTAAGACAAAAGTGAAGATTATTGAAACAACATCGGGCCTTGAGGAATTAACGAAATTAGAAAAAGGCTGCGTATTGACTATCGGCAATTTCGACGGCGTTCACCTCGGCCATCAGGAAATAATTAACATTGCGAGAAAGCTCGCCGAACAAAGGAACTCTGAGCTTGTTCTGATGACTTTTGAGCCCCATCCTGTGGCTATCTTAAATCCGGAAAAAGCGCCAAGTGTATTAACGCCAATGGTATTGAAAAAGCATTTACTCACCCAATTAGGTGTCGATTGCCTGGTAATTCTGGAAAGCAGCTATAGGATTTTGAACCTTTCACCGGAGAGCTTTGTCGATGAATTTCTTCTTAAATCTTCCAGGCCGGCTGTTGTGGTTGAGGGGGAAGATTTTAATTTCGGTTACGGCAGAAGCGGTAACGTTCGGATACTCAAAGAACTGGGAGAGAAATTCGGTTTCGAACTTGTTATTGTCCCCGGCAAAGAGATTAAACTTGTTGATGAGCAAAATACCAGAGTCTCCAGCACTCTGATTCGCCATTTGCTGCATAAGGGCAAAGTAGTAGATGCTGCAAAAGCCTTAGGCAGATATTATCGACTTTCCGGCCGGACCACCCCGGGCAAGGGAAAAGGCAGACAGTTAGGATTTCCTACCGCAAATATTGAACCGGTAAACAGGATTATACCTGCTGAGGGTGTCTATGCCGGCTTCGTGGCAATAGCCGACACCAAACAACAACTCTGCCAAAGTAAAAACAAAATCCCCGCCGCATTTAGTATAGGAAGAGCCAAAACTTTCATTTCCGACCACCCCCTGCTGGTTGAAGCCCACATCCTCGAACAGGACACAGGAGATTTATACGACAAATATCTCGCTATGGACTTCGTTTGCTTCATCAGACACCAGCAAAAATTCGACTCACCCGAACAACTCTCCGCACAAATCGCAAAGGACTGCCAATACGCAAAAGAAATCTTGCCCACAAATGAATAATTTCGTGTGGGATTTATTGAATATTGCATTACAATGGAAACATAAGACTAAACAAGAATAATTCTTAATTTCTTAAAGGATTAGCATGGTCAGCAGCGACGATTTCAAAAAAGGAGTTTAGCTTCACTGACAAATAATCAAAACCGTGAACAAAACAAACTTTATATAACATTTCAGTAAACATCCTGACTGTAATATGTGCTATCCTAAAACTATCTGTTCGTTAAGAGTGGTGAAAATGTAATATGAAACTGCCTCCCTCAGTACCTGCATATTTCAAAGATGAGGAAAAAATCGTCAAATGGCTATCGCAGCTAACCAATAAATCGCCAATATTAGTACGCTCTCGCCTGCGGAAGGAGCGTGACAATCCCGGCATCAACGTATCCGACGCCATGCACCAATACGGCCTTGAACCTCATATATGGACTGACAAGCTGACTGAGTTTTATTCCCAAACTGATGCCTTCCTTTACGAACTTATCGTATGGAACCTTAACAAACGCAAGCGGCGAATGCGCAGGCGCAT
>DAOUVA010000207.1 GCA_030667885.1 Phycisphaerae bacterium | reverse complement strand
CGATATCCAGCAGGTAAACTCACTTAACAAACCGAATCCCAAAACGGACGGCCTGCTGCCATTCGTCCTCAATCGTTTAAAGCACTACCAAAGCCAAATCGAACAGGCGGGCCATAACATTAAGTTTGCAGTTGCACGCGGGCCGTTGAACGTAGCTTCGTTCCTGATTGGCAGCACCGAATTCCTTATGGCCATTCGAACCAATCCTGATGAAACCAGAAAGCTGCTCGAGGTCGTAACAGATTTTCTTATCGACTGGCTCGACCTCCAGGCCCGGACTTTTCCATCCATTGACGGTATATTCATTCTCGATGACATCGTAGGCTTTTTAGGTGAGGAAGATTTCAAAGAGGCGGCCATGCCGTATCTGAAACGCATTTTCCAATCACTTGACGTCAGCGTGAAATTCTTCCACAACGACGCCGCCGGACTTGTTTGCGCACCATACCTTCCCGAAATCGGCGTGAATCTTTTCAATTTCAGCTTCCAGCACACCCTCGCTCAGATGAAGGAGCTTACTAATAACGCTGTTACTTTGCTCGGAAACATCCCCACACGAGATGTCCTTGCAGCAGGAACGCCCGAAGATGTGCACAACAGCATCAAAACGGAACTCGAATCGGTAAGCGACAAGAGCCGGATTATCCTGTCCTGCGGCGGCGGAATGCCTCCGGATGTACCAACAGAAAACATAGAGGCTTTTCTATCGTCAGCCGGATAAATGAATCCCGTATTATTTTGCGTGTGAACTCAAAGAAGATTAGTCAAAGGGCAGCTTCACTCCGCCCTGAGGAGTTCTCCTGATACTGCTCTTAGCGCCGCCGGGCACTTCAAGTTCGACCTTTTTCAGCCGGCAAATCAAACCTACGGAAATATTATCTAAGTCGCCCTTTACAAGTCTTGCATACGAGATTGTCGGCGTTACTTTTTCAATCTCGATTGTTGCGATATGGCTTTCAGTCCGGCCCAATGATTCTTTCGTATCGACGTCAATAATTTCTTCGCCCTGAACTAAGACATCCAGTACAGAACCCTTTGAGATTCTTTTGCCGCCCTGGTTGATAATAAGCTGCCCTGTTATATTTTTACTTGCGATTCGTATCGGGTAGAGCCTGTCGATAATACTATCGATAACCTGTTTGGCGACTCTTGCTGTAAGGTTATCAACCATTTCCCTGTAATCCAGGTCTTCGGGCCTCCATCTTTTCACGAGTACTCTGACCTGGTCTCTTTCAAGAGCAATATTAACGGTGTCGGCCAGTTTGACCTGTCTCGTTGGGGCGACTATCAAACGATAATCAAAAACATAATCAACTTCGTACTCCCTGATTGCACGGCCGATAGCCCTGGACGCTCTTTCTTTGATTTTAAGTCCTGCGTTGGATATGGTTCCAACAATCATATAATCGGCGCCGAGGACCTGGCCAAGTCTGGCTTTTTCCTCTATGGGGGAATCATCAGAGATAAGAATATTTCTGTTTTGGGCAAATTCAGATATATACTCCCTGTCTAAAACAGCGAATTTATTTGTCTGAGTAATACCAGCGCTCAGTTGCTGGGAGAGCTTTAGAGACATTTCAACCGCGGAAGGAACATAATTGCCGAATCGATAGGAGTCATAGAGTGTTTGAATCGGCATTATAGCAAGCTTGAGCCTCTTGGTCTGTTCCGGGTCTTCGTAGTCATAAACCCAGGCCTTAATTGTTACTTCGTAGGTCCTGTCATCGGTTTTTTGTTCATCGATAACTTCGTAAGATTTAACCCAGCCTGCAATATCAGTCAGCCGGGTTGAACCGCCCGCCTGGACAGACACCGAATCAAACTCGATTGATTTACCAGTGTCTTTAGTGTCAATTCCCACACCGGAGGACTGGAAGCCGAAATCATACCTTCCCGAACTGACCGCAATACCTTTGGCCTGAGCTACGGCCTGATATAAGGCTTTATCGATCGCCTGTTCTCTCGTAATGCCCTGGCCTTTTGTTTGGCGAACGATAGTTGTAGGAGCGGAAAACGCCTTCGGGCAGACCAAAGCCGCTACAAGCACGAGCATGTATATCTTTTTCATCTTTAATCCCACCTTAATATTTGACAATATAACAAAGTAACGCTGTTACCACGACACAGACTTGTTACTTCCCCGTTTGCCGATAATAGTTTCATTCTGCCAGAATACCAGGCCGGTCGTTAAATCCGTCACCCTGAGCCGGAAATAATATTCGACCTGCTGGCGATTGTTGTCGTAACGAACATTTCTCTGTTGAATTGCCCCCGAAGTACTCAGCTCGGGTGCAACTAATGTTCTTTTGCCGGCAAGGGTCTCCTGTTGGAATTCGTCTCCCGTTGCCGAGTCTCTGATATCTCTCATCTCGTAAATCATCTCGTCCGGGGCGCCCTTGCCTCCTACCGCTGCCGTCATTACTACCTGCCCGCTGTTCATAAGCTCTTGTTCAATCTTTGCCGTCAACTGGTCGGTATCGATTCGCTGCATCGTATCGTTAGTGACTCTGGCGGTCGTCATAACATATCTGCCGCCGCCCGACTTTTTAAGGGCGCCGGAACTAATCATCGATTGAACCATTTCGCTGGCGGCCTGGTTAAAATCCCGGTAATCCAGGCCCATAACGGCTTTACCCTCGTCGTTCATTACGTCAATGTTTACGGTTTCCGAACTGCCGCATCCTGCGATTAAAAGACCTGCTAATGTGATAATTACTGATGTTGTTGTTTTCATAATTTACTCCCACTTTTTAGTATCCATTCTGAAATCTTCAGCTTCCACTCTGGGCGCAACGGCCTTAAGGCTGAATGAGGATTTACCCGTCGCCGAGGCCGGCAGCCATGTACTTGTTTTGGTTTGAATCATCAAGCCGTTTGCATCGAGCCATTCAATTTTATACCTGAACCGTTTGGTATTGTATGAGCGGTTGTGTCCGTTGATATTAAGCTCAAGAAATCCGGTGTCGTTTCGGCCTAAAATGGCTTCGTCGATTTCTATACTTTCACCTATCAGTGCGCTGAAAGCATAAGCTACCGGACGGGTCACGATATTATTGCCAAGAGTGTCGCTTCTTATTCCTGACCTTATATTAAGTTTATTGGGCTGCTGATCACAAGCTGCAAACGTGAACAAGAGAACTGCAAGCAGTATATTTGTGATTGTTTTCATTGTCTTCTCTCCAAAAATACATCGATTCAAAAATCTATAACCTCAAATATCGGCTCTGCCTGACTGGTCGTTATTCTAACATATACAATCGCATTATTACAATCAGGAATATTAATTTCAACAAGAACCGAACCGGATTGTTTAACTTTTAATTTTCCATCTTTCGGCTTTGGAAACCTGGCAACCTGAAACTCTTTCGGCAAAGATGTCCATATCCTGACATCCGCGGCAGTTGTCGCATAAGTGTACGCCGCCATGATTACAGAAGCAAGCGAAGATTTAGAAGAGTCTTGTTTTTCAAGAGCATACTGCGCAACGGCCTTTGCTGCAGCTGATATAATAGCTCTTGTTAGAATTCCCGCATAATCTTTACTGAACTCCGTCTGGATAACCCTGTCCATATCCGAAACCAGGCGAGTTTCATAATCATTGCCGTCAACTTCTGCAATCAGATACGGGTATGCTATGTTTCTGAAATACAATTCGGGTAGAGCAATTCCGACATATTTAACATCATCTGTCGCAATGAATAATGGGATATCCATCCTGAATTCTTTTTTTACAGGCCCCAGACCATTCTCAAATATCAACCATATCGTATCTTCCAGTCGGCCTTTTCCATCGAGTATATTCTCAGTAACACTGAGGTCCTCGGCAATATAGCCGTTATCACCGACCATACCATAGGATTCTTTCAGCAAATCCACTGCCTTGGAGTGGTCGGAAACCAGATTAAAAAATATACCCGCAAGGTAGGTCGCGAAAGGATTAACAAAATCAGGATAAGCCTCGAAATTGCGGAGATTGGGATATTTTTGGGCCAACAGCTCGGCCGTTTCGGGATTTTCAACATTGGATTTCGTAAATTCGTTATGCTCCTCCTTTTCAAGTTCGGATTTTAGTTTGTTTATTTCTTCATTAAACTTCTCTTTTGCACGTCTCTGCCTGTCAAGAGCACGATTAAATTCCACTCTGGCCAAATCAAAATTCTTTTCAGCCATAAAGTTCAGAGCTTTGTAAACATTTACCATTATGCCGTCATACTCTTCACCTCTGTAGGGGATTATATTATCATTTGCGATGGTAGAGCCGATGCCGTCGCCGAGTGTGGACTGCTCGTCGTAATATTTAAGCATATCTTCAGCTTTATCGAAGGATTCTGTGCTTTTGGTATAGTCCTGTTGAATCCTTTTAACCGTTCCAAGCTGTAGCGCCCAGAGTAAATCCTCACCCTTCGGATTATTCTGTTTGCTTATCTTTTTCTCGGCGAACTGGGCTGAATTCTCGTAGTCAAATCGTTCAAAATGCCCGTTAAAAGTGGCTAAATGGTCCTTTGGAGCATTACAACCTGCAAAAAAAGGTAGAATTATCAGGACTAAAAATGCAAATACAACAGGGTTCCTAAATCTAAATCCACTCATTTTATTCTCCAAACCAACTCAGCTCACTCATCAGGCTTTGCTTTTTAATTTAAGATGGTTGACGATCATTGTAGTGTCTCGAAGTTTATCGTCAATAAATAGGCGAGATTATTGAAGTTTTTTTCAGGCTTTTGTCACTTTTGCACAATTTTATAAAATGAAGAAGCCCGATATTAAAGCATTTCATTACCATAAAGATTTTCTTATCAAGCTCTAACGGTTAAAGCTCTGTTTTATTTGCGAAAATACATATCCTGCTATTAGCAATATCGTTTGCAGATGTACCCCTTTTAGGTTAAAGTTGTTCTGCTGCAATAGCCGAACAGAAAAAACATAGCTTAAGTATTGTTATATAGAAAAGGAACTATTAATGGCTAAGAAATTGATAATAATTTTGATGGTGGTTGCTGTAAGCCTGAGTCTTGCATTCGTTACCGGCTGTGAGAGTGACGCTCAAACCGGCGCTCTTATCGGTGCTGGAATTGGCGCCATTGCCGGCCAGGCCATAGGCGGCGATACCGAAGGAACGTTAATAGGAGCAGGAGCAGGAGCCGCCGGGGGGTATATAATAGGTAACGAACAAGATAAGAAAAAATAGATTCCGATCAGCTTGCGGGCTTTGCATCCTCAGCTTTTGTAATTGAGTTCAAATTCTACTCAGAGAGCAGTACCAGCCCTGCAAGTTTTACCATTCAGTGGTCAGCCTTGACGGTAAAGTGTTGCACATCCTTCTTATTAGCCGTTGTACCTTTTCAGCTTCCTGAGGCGATAAAGCATAACCTGCCGCGCCGCCGCCCATCACTCCACCCGGAACACCACCGAACAGTTCATTTTCTTCCCTTGCACTGCTACTTCCAAAACTTAAAAGGCCTCTGGTATTGCTTGTGCCATTGCCTATCCATAAAACACTGCCATCAGCGACATCTACCATCTTGGCGGTAATAAAAATTTCATCGCCAAAGTGGGGGATATTCACTATCAGAATTGCGGGGACATTAATAATTTCCGCGGCCTTGGAAAGACCCGCCTCAGTACCTAAGTCTTCGGTCTGGACTTCCTCCTCTTCAAGGGCCGCTGCAACATTAGACCACTCTTTTGGTGCATAACCCTTCTTCAGGAGTTCCATCTCAAAATATTCAGCAATCTGATTCCTGGCCGCCTGGCTTTGGAGAGCACCTTCAACTGCTACTACGGCAACCGAATCTAACATACTAAAGTTATAACCTGCCCTGGAGTGGCTTTCTGCACGCCCTGAACCGCAGCCGCCAATAAACAAAATAGCAATTATCAGTATATTAATAACGATTTTCATATCATAATACCTCCGAAAGAACAGAACAATTTGTGAGCAAAAGAAATAACATCCTAATATACAAGTTTTTAATGAAACTGTCAAGATATTTTTGTTATCTTCCTGATATATAACACTTTACAAAAACGATGTTGTAAGATATTCAAAAAAAAGGCCGAAGAAATCCATGTCCTCGGCCTTTTTATAGGGACCCCATTTCGCAAATAACCTCAAAATGGGTACCCTATATGCTTATCCACCTCCCAAAAGAAGGGGGGCAGCTCCGATAGGACCGTTTGAGCTAAATCGGATTATAACTACCTTCTATATAACTGGCTTGTTTTTGAGGAGAATTAGGCCATTTCAACTCATCAAACAAAAACTCTCTTGCCTGACGTATCATAACATCAGGCATACATGGACACATCTCAAAAGAACCGATGATATCATTATTATATTTGTCCAAAGTCTTAAGCAGATAATCCCAATTTTCACGTGAAATGCCTCCTTGGAGGCCTGGCGGCTCATGATCATCCATTTGCCCGTAATTATCTGTCAAATGCAAATGGGATATTCTCGGGGCTAAATCATCCACATATTTTTTAAATGGAAATTCACGATCCAGATTGGCAAAACCTATGTCCAGGCAATATCGGACTGATTTGAATCTCTGGCCAACCTGCTTTAACATGGACAACCGACCTGTTTCGACGCATAGTGTGATATCGTTCTCGTCGGCCATTTTCACCACCTCGGTGGCAAAATCACAACCGTTCAGCTCGGGAACATCGGCAATGCCCATGTTCTGCATGTCGGTTACAATATTTGCACCGAGCAGCCTGGCACATTCGATTTGTTCGTGCCATTGCTCTAATGTCGGGCTGTCGCCGCGTGAACGCATTACTACCAGCATATCATTTGTAGCGGAAATAAGCCTTGTCCAATTACGCTTCTGGAAACGACAATCACTCTGACCCTTAATAGTGGGCCATAACTCTATGCCGAAACCCTGCGATTTTAAGAACTGGCACTCCTGCTCGAAAGAAAGAGGGTGTTCACGCCCCCAAAATACCATCGTAGAAACAGCGTATCTAATTTGCATTACTGACCTTCTCCATTTTCGAGTAATATATGTGCCTCTTAAGTATGTATAGTGCGTAATCAATGCTATTATCGATTAAAAATGGGGGGGATATTAACAAATTGTTTAAATATTCGGAGCATTTTTTAGGGTAAAACATTAAAGAATATTTGGAGATCAGTGAAATTGGTTTTGAATTGGGTTTGCCTTCTAAATGATTAGTGATTAATGATGATTGATTCCGTCGGAGGAAGGCCGGATAAATATTGGCTTTGATTGGCTTTGTTTTTACAAAGCCACAATACGGTTTTATCATCATAACTGGCTGTAAATAAATGCTTTGCATCAATTTTTGGCCTTTCGACAATTGGGTTTGAATTGGCTTTGTTTTGGGTTGAATTGGGTTTGTTTTGGCTTAAATTGGGTTTGAATTGGGTTTGTTTGTCTGAATAACCAAATGTCCCAATACTACGTATCCCATTATTATATAAGTGTTTAGGTTGATTTTGGCGTACTTGACTTTGG
>DAOUVA010000135.1 GCA_030667885.1 Phycisphaerae bacterium | reverse complement strand
ATCGACACGGGGATACCAGCCAACGCTCTTAAACTGCTCAAGAACAACTTCTGTTCGAGAAGGTAAATAATTATTGAGAATCCTATCGATTTCAGGCTGCCAATGGCCGTCTCTTGTAAACGGACTCGAACTTTTGGAATCACCCCATCGGGCGGACTCGGCGATTATCGCAAGCTCAATCTGCTCGGCACGGGCCCGGATGTGATCCTGGGACATACTGGGTGTCAGAAGACCGTCGTTGAAGAAATGACGATACACGCGGTCGGCAAATCGCATACGATAGTCGGCCATGTTCGAAATAAGTTGTTCGTGAAGCCAATGCGGATTGAAATATTTCCACTGTGCCCCGGCTGTGGTGAACGGCGTAACCATATTCCGTTCACTACTTCCAGTATCCAGAGTATGTTCATTATCATGATGGAACCATTTGAAACCGTCGGGATTTTCTCGATTGTATATGCTGAACATATTGTTGGGTATGTTGCCGAAGCGGGAACCCGGGCCGTCCCTGTCACCTGTATAGTATTCGATAATCATAAAATCGATAAGGTTATCAACGTCGAGCAATCTCTCGTAGTCCGGATTTCGTGTACCGTCCGGATTCAATCCCTGAAGTCTATAATAGGCGTCATTGCTGCCCAGCGATCTCGTCCCCGTCCCATCATATAGCCGGCGATAAGCGTCCATATTCCCATCAGTCGCCAGCATTGCGCGTCCGACACTGCGGTCCACTTTCACTACATCGTAGTCGTCCTTGTCACCGCCAAAATAAGATTCGGCATACGAAGCCTCGGCACGCTCCTGTGTCTGGAAGATACCCCAGTACTGGCCGTTGATATAAAGATGATAATAGCGGCTGCGCGTATATGGATGCCCCATTTGCCCCTGCACGTCGCGTGAAAACACCTCGCGTACCATCGTGTTCTGGTTGCTGTTCTGGAAGCTCCATGAATAGTTCTGACTGGTCCGAAGATCAACATTCTCGAATTCGTCAACACCTTCGTCACCGAACAGCGGAAACCTGAGCTTAGCTTGTCCATATTCGGCCCTGAATAATAAACGGAATGCGTGCTTGGGATTGCTGCTACTGCGGCTAAATCCACCACGAATGCGCAAGCCGGCATTTATCTGAAATCCTTTACTGCCGTCAGGATTGAGCAATTCAACCGACGCAGGCCGCTCCCATAATCGTCCTTCTCTCCCGGCATTAACATAAATGCCGTCAGCCGAATCGAACAGGTTATGCAGATCTGTTACAAGCGAGATAGTAGGTATCGCCAGCAGTGCATCCTTAATCTTGTCCCTGTACCGTACGTCATTGACCACATCCGGGTCCATACCGTAATCGATGTCCTGACCGTTAACACTGCCTCCAGGCCACCCGGCCCCGAGTTCCCGGCTGGAGGATGATTGCCTTATTACATCGTTACCGAAGATGTAGGTGCGCGTTTTAATATCCGAAGATTTCCAGCCCGACTTTATTGCTACTGCCCGCAGACATGTCGTTCCACTTATAGTAATAGGGCCCGTATAGGTCGTACCCATCGGGGACCGCACCACGCTCGAAGTATTAAACGGCTCAGTACCGTCAAGGGTATAGTATATTACAGCGCCTTTGGTTTCGGTGGCAATTGTGACAGTAAATGGCGTTTCGTAAAAACCACGCTCGTGGCTGAATTTGACCTCATCTACAAAACCCTGATACACACTTATATTTTCACTCGCGGGACTCGGTACGCCGAAAAACTGCCAGTTGTCACTGGCATCCGGGTAACGGCCACTGGAGATGTCCCCGGACTGCTCATCAAAAACAACACTGTCAATTAACGTACTGCCATCGGCATCGAACAGAGCAATCTGCTCACCGCCCGCATCGAGTTTGAAATTCGCATGTAGCCCAACATCCGCGATATCATTGTCGGCCCATATCAATAGATACCCCCCGGCGCCAATGGTAGTCATAGCCGGATTGTTATCTGGAATTCGCCACTTCGTCGAGTTGGACAGGTCGTCCGTCAGATACAATCCACCAACATCAATAGCTTTCGTGCCGTAGTTATGGATTTCAACCCAGTCATCACTTTGACCTTGAGGGTCCTGGGCAACGCTGTTATTAGAGGCCATAAATTCATTAATAACCAGCGGTATGCCTGTTCTATGCCATTGGCTCCCCAGTATAGCTAAGTCAGCCGCATTAACCCTGTCATCACCGCTGAGGTCGGCTGAACTGCCCGAACTGCTCAACCACTGCTCAGCCAGAACACGTAAGTCCAGAATATTAACATCGCAGTCGCCATTGAGATCTGCTATTGGACAGCCGGCCCTCACAGAAGCCGCCAGGGGCAAGGTTAATATCAAAAAAAGTAATAAGATTTTGAAGCGTCTGAACGTTTTATAACCCCTTCCTCGCCGATGATTTTAATTCTTTACTGTAATCATAACTTATTATTAATACGTATTTTAATATATAAAGGCTCAAAAAGCAAGGGCTTAACACGACATTGGGCCAATAAACCAAAACTGCTTTTTTTAACAAAGTTAGAACTTGATTAGCCGCAAAAGGAACTTTATCATGGATCAATTCACCTGATAGCAGTTACAGTAACTAATCTTGTACAGGAATAACCGTTCACATTATGACACCAAGAATTCTGCTCGTAAATCCGCCTATATATGACTTCGCTGCTTATGATTTCTGGCTAAAGCCTTATGGCATGTTGAGCGCCGCGGGAAAGCTGCGCGGCAACGCGGATTTTAAGCTTTTCGATTATATGGACAGGCTTCATCCGTTTGCAGCAAGCCAAAAGCATCTCGAATCCGACCGGTGGAATCGAGGCAGATTTTATTCCCAAAAGATCCCAAACCCAAAGCCTCTCGAATCTATCCCGCGATACTTTCGGCGGTTCGGCCTGCCCCGAAATATATTCCAGGATTTTCTTACAACGGAGGCACCCTCCGATTTTGTTTTTATCCAGACGACAATGACCTACTGGTACAAAGGCGTCTGGGAAGTCATCGAAGATATTCGCAAAGCCCAGCCGAAAGCAAAAATTATTTTGGGCGGCAATTATGTAACAATTTGCCCTAATCACGCAAAAAAATCAGGGGCGAATTTTTTAGTACATGGCACTAATCTTGAGCCGCTGTGGGAGTATCTTCGAATCAATCCTGACCCTGACCAGCCGGCTCTGTGGGAGGTCTATGAGAAGCTCAGTGTCGGCGTGCTAAAGCTGACTGATGGCTGCCCATTTAAGTGTACATACTGCTCGGTGCCGGAGATTTACGGCCGATTCAAATCCCGGCCGCTGGAACACTCTTTGGCCGAGCTAAATCTGTTATGCAGTCTTGGCGTTGAGAATATTGCTTTCTATGACGATGCTTTACTGTTCGACGCCGATAAGGTTTTGGCTCCATTTTTTAATGAAGTTCTAAAGCGCGACATAAAAGTAAATTTCCACAGCCCAAACGCTCTTAACGCCCGCTTCATCACCAAAGAACTGGCAGGGCTTATGATTCGGGCAGGCTTTAAGACCTTCTATTTAGGTTTTGAAAGCGCCTCTCAACAATGGCAGAAACGCACCGGCTCAAAAGTCTTTTCTGATGAGCTTGCAAAGGCCGTAGAGCATCTTATTTCAGCAGGCGCTGAGCCGGCAAACATCACGGCTTATCAAATCCTCGGACATCCTCACATTGAAACTCAGCAGCTTGAAACTTCAATGCAATTTGTAAACAGCCTTGGCATCCGCAGTATGCTGGCGGACTTTTCACCCATACCCGGTACCCCCGACGGCGATTATTGTAAAAAATGGGTCGATATGGATGAACCTTTAATGCACAACAAGACCGCATTCCCAATTATTCTCATGGGCTTCGACGAGACAAACCGACTAAAAGACCTCCAGCACACACTCAACCGCTCACTCCCAAATATCCATCTGCATTGATTTTGAAAAGCCAAGCTGATATACTCACTCTCCGATATGAAAGAAAAAAAAGTACACATCAAAAGTTTCGGGTGCCAGATGAATAAGCTGGATACGGCTCTGGTTACTTCTGCGCTTCAGGATGCCGGATTCAGCCTGACTGCAAGCGTAAAAGAAGCCGATGTCGTTGTGATAAATACCTGCTCTGTCCGTGAGCACGCCGAGCAGCGGGTAATTTCACAATTAGGACACCTCAAACATCTCAAACAAAGCAAACCGCTCCTGGTGGTCGGAGTAATCGGCTGTATGGCACAGCGGCTCGGCGATAAACTGCTCGAACACGAAGCGGTCAATATCGTCTGCGGCCCGACACAAATCCCGCAAATAGCCGACCTTCTAAAACAGGCCATGGAAAAAAATGAAAAACGCCTGGCAGTCACCGAAAAAATACGCCAGAAAACTTCCGAAGACCAAAACCAGAGCCTCGAAACATTCGAATCCGCCTACGGCATCGAGGATAAGCAAATTCCGTCTCAGGCATTTGTCCGGGCGATGCGGGGCTGCAATAATTTCTGCACATATTGCATCGTCCCTTACGTTCGCGGCCCGGAAGTGAGTAGGCCGCCCGAGGTAATAATCGAGCAGATAAAAAAACTGGCCTCTGAAGGGATAAAGCAGGTTACGCTGCTCGGCCAGACAGTAAATTCATATAAATATGAAAAGGACGGCCGCTCATGGTGCCTCGCTGATTTGCTTGATGCAGCAGCCGTCATCGAAGGTATCGAATGGCTCAGGTTCGTTACAAGCTATCCGTCCGAAGAATTCTTCGATGAGATTATGCAGGTCATGGCCGCCTCCCCGAAGGTCTGCAACTATCTGCATCTGCCCGCGCAAAGCGGCTCGGATAAAATCCTCAGCGCAATGAACCGCCACTATACCGCCGCCTGGTATCTGGAGCTTCTCGACAAAGCCAGAGCCATTGTGCCGGATATCGCAATTGCAGGGGATTTTATCGTGGGCTTCCCCGGCGAAACAGAAGAAGATTTCCAGGCCACTGTTGACCTGCTAAAAAAAGCACGATATAGAAATTCTTTCATCTTCAAATACTCTCCCCGCCCCGGCACAACCGCAGATAAAAGATTGCAGGACACCGTCCCCTCCGAAGTAAAACAAAAACGAATCGCCGAATTGCTCGAAGTACAGGAAAATATAAGCGGCCAATTAAGCAGGGACTATTCAGGTAAACAAGTCAAAGTTCTCGTCGAAGGATTAAGTAAAAAATCACACATAAATACAGCCGGTGACAACAACCCCCAGCTTGTCGGCAGGACTGATACGGATTACATAGTCGTCTTCAACGGCCCTGCGTCACTCACCGGCCAATTCGCCGAAGTAAAAATCACAAAAACCTCCCCCCTGACCCTCTTCGCCGAGCTTCTCTAACAGCCCCCCACCAGCGATTTAAATAGCAACGAAACACATTAAACCAAAGGAAGTATCTTCGCGAACAAAACCGTAAAGCCCAAACCCACAAAGGCCAGGGTACTGATTGTCACCGTCCATGTCTTAAGCGTTTCGACTTCGGTAAGTCCGCTCATCTTCGCAAAAATCCAGAACCCGCTGTCGTTCATCCAGTTGCCGCACTGCGACCCGAACCCTATCGCCGCGGCAAGGTAAACCGGATGAAATCCAATCTCCCCCGGCGACGTTATCAGCCCCGCCAGCATCGCCGACGTCGTAATCATCGCAACCGTACTGGAGCCCTGAGCGAACTTGATAAGAAACGCAATAAAAAATCCCATAAACAGCAGCTTCAAACCGCCTATATGTGCCCCGCCGTCGGCGACCATAATATTCTGAATAGCCGGCCCGATTTCGGCCGCCTTCAGCATCGCCCCGAACGCCCCGCCCGCCGACGTTATCAGGATTATCACACCACCGCTCATCAGCGAGCTTTCAACCATTTTGGCCAATCCTTCCCGCCCCGGCTTTCTCTTTTGCCAAAGCACGCACATCGCAATCGCCGCCGAAACCAGCATCGCAAGATTGGCATTACCAAGCACCGCCGTATATGGCTTCACCCGCATAATAAACGAATCAACCGCCGCACCCTGGGCAATAGTCGAAACAATAGTATGCGTCGATATCATCAACACCGGCAAAATAATCGGCAGAAAAGAAGACAGCAGCCCCGGAAGCTGCTCATCGGGAAGCGGCTCCGGCTCCGGACGTCCCCCCTCAAGCGGCCGCATAGGAATCTCCACCCGGCCAGAGAGCCATCCCACAAAAAACAGCATCACAATCGACGTCGGAATAGCCACAAGAAGCCCCACGAGTATCATCATCCCAAGGTCAATCCCGAGCGTCTCGGCAATAATCAGCGGCCCGGGCGTCGGCGGCACAAGTGAATGCGTAATAGAAGCCCCCGCCCCCATCGCGAGTATCAAAAGCACATAGCTTCTATTTGTCCGCCGATGCATCGACCGAGCCAGTGGCAGCAGCAGGTAGAACACCGTATCGAAAAATACCGGTATCGACAGAACAAACCCGCTGGACATCAGCGAAATAGCGCAGCGTTTCTCCCCAAGCATCCCCACAAACAAACGCACAATCCGGTCCGCCGCCCCGCTCTCTATCAGGCACCTGCCAATCACCGCCGCCAGCGCTATCACAATACCGATTTTACCCGCCGTCGTTCCGAACGCCTCTGCGACCCGGCTGATTTTCACAGCCAAGCCCCCCGGAGCAAGCACGCTCACAACTATCGCCGCCGTTATCAGCGACAAAAACGCATGCACCCGCAGCACGATAATCATCCCGAGCACCGTCAGGATTCCGATACACAAAATTACTAATGGATGAAGTCCAAACAAAATCCTATCTCCTTAAATCTTCCTTACGTCACCTTATCAAACACATGTCACACATACTAATCACTCATATAAACCTATCAGCCGCCGCTGAAAAGCCCTGCAAGCACCACCGGTATCTGCGTCACGCAAATATAGCCGAACACGATGAACGTAACAATCAATCCCACAGCAAACAACTTGCTCGGCCTCAGCACCGCGTAAGCCTCCTTCGACAGCATCTTCGGCATAACGATGAAAAGACCCACCGCCACCCAAATCGCCTGCAGCGCCGTCAGAAGCACCCCTTCCAGAATCGAAGACAGCTTCAGCAGAAACATCGGTTTCAATCCGAACACAAACACCACAATCATACTCGTCAGGAAAAAGAACACCAAAAACATCCTGAACTGCGTCTTCCACGCCAGCCTCCTGTCGAATCCCGGTATGCATATTCTGCACGCATCAGCCAACAGCCGCGGCCAGCCAGCCAATTGACCAACCAGCGTCGAGACCATTGCAACCGCCCCGGCAAGCTTAAACAGAAATCCGCCAACCCAGTCCCATCGCGCCGAAAAAACCCGCGAAAGCGTCCCGGCCATATCGTCATTACTCGGAACCAAATGTTCGGCCCCGAGGATACCAGCCCCGGCTACGAGAAATCCCCCCGTCACCAAAATCCCAATCACCATAGCCACCGACGAATCCACATACAGCACCCGGCACCAGCCCTTTATCTTCTCCGCCGTCTCCGTCGTCATACGCTGCAATTGCGGCACATCCGCCGCCTTGCCATACCCTCTGCCCGCCGCCGCTCCATAGCCGGCCCCAAGCACCCAGTAAGTGTACCACACCTGGCTGGCAAAGCCGCCCGCCCCCCAGCCTAACAAAGGCAGTATCTCGTCCCACGGATTCTCCGAAACCCCTTCGATTGCCGTCGCCCACTCTGGAACCGCCGGCATCTTGAACGTTAAACCCTGCATTAATTCCGAAAAACCCGGAAGCACGTGCGCCGCTATATACAAAGCCCCCAACACGACGATAAACACGAAAAGGCTCATCACCATTTTCAATACATTGAATACCCCCGACCACACTACCGCCACCGCGAACAACGCCGCGAACCATCCGCAAAACTTCACATCGATACACGGAATAAGGCTGTGGATAAACACCCCCGCCGCCGTTCCCAATGTCCCTATCGAAAGAATAGCGCACACAAACTGCACCACCAGCACCATCCACACCACCCAGTGACGCGGCCCCGGTATCCTCCCGAACATATCGATCATTCCCTCGCCCGTGCAAACCGTATAGCGCGCACCGCTCATCCCTATCCAGAACTTAAGAAATATTCCGACCACCGCCACCCAAAGAATGGCCGTCCCCAAAACCGCACCCGTTCGCGTCGCAATAACAACCTCACCCGAGCCGATATATTCGGCCGCCCAAACCATCGAAGGCCCGACAAGCGCAAATATCGCCAATCCAACAGGCGCCTTTTTGATTTTCATCTCGCTGACTTGTTCTGCCTTTTCGTCCATGGCCTTACGATTCCCCTTTACGCGAATTCTATAGCTGTGACGTTCAAAACCTACAATAAATTACCCATTTACAAACCCACTGTCCATATATTTCTTACAAGACCCGAAACCCGCTTGAAAATATCGAAACGTAGGGGCAATCCCATGTGGTTGCCCTGATACGCTTTTTGAATTTTGATGTGTAATTTTGCTTTTAGAGTTTTGACTTTTAATATTATTATTGCTTGCCCCCACGAAGCCGGGTATCTGAAATATGAAATATGATCCTTGAAGCTTGTAGTATCGGTTCAGTAAAGTTTAAATGGGAAACCCCGGAACAATAGTCTGATAACAATCCTGATAAAGTAGCAATATTTGACGCTACCAGGGCATTTCAAAAGATACGCCTATACCTGTATGACAACTATTTTTTTTTGAATTGCCTGCCTCTAAAGATCGATTAAACTATAGAGACAGAGACCTTAACCGAAGGACTATACGATCAGCTTGAGTATAGTTGGGCCATTTCGTGAGTTATTGCATACTCAACAAATAGTGATGTAATTTTTCAAGGTTCTCCCTAAAATAAATGGAGAATAGAAAAGGCTTTACACTAATTGAGCTGATGGTCGTAATTCTCACCGTTGGCATCCTTGCTGCGATATCAGTTCCCATCTACCGAGGCCGAATTGATTCCGTCACGTGGTCGGAAGGAAAGGCCGCAATGGGCACTATCGCTACAGCACTGCGCATTTATGCCGTCGAGAAAGGTACAGATGGAAATTATGGGGAAAATTCGCCCTCGTTTTCGGAGTTAGATTTCTCTGCCGCAGACTTACAGAGCGAATATTTCGACATTGGTAATTATGAGCTTGGAAAAGTGAGTTATAAGAAAGATAAGTTGAAATATACAATCAAGGCTACAGCACCTGCATGAATTAAAACTCCTCGTGAGATGACGTTGAATGAAAAAGGTGGTTGGAAACAAAAGAAGTAAAAAAGGGCATTAACAAAATCGGCAAATAGTTATTAAAGGGAGCCTGTAAATCATTAAAAACACATGCCGGGCAATACATATTCTTTTGATGGCCATGCCTCAAAGCTGTACTATTGATCAACTGCCGGAATTAGTTAATTCTGAAATTTATAACTTGACTCCTATTAATCTACTACCTATATAGATAGT
>DAOUVA010000055.1 GCA_030667885.1 Phycisphaerae bacterium | reverse complement strand
TCGGAAAGCTGTTTCTTTTTTTTTGGAAGATAGGGCAAATTTTCTTTGATAATGCATCTTATAAGTCGATAATTAGTGCAATTAGGTATTTTATCGGATGTATATAGTAGAGCCAATGGATTGTGGCAGCTTCGCTCGCCACTCCTTAGTAATCCGAAGCAGCCTCTTCCTATCTCTTGCCACCGAGCTATCGTTTCAATGAGCTGTAAGTTTCCCACAGATAAACTGTTTGATTGAATACAATCCTTCACTTATACTACTCTTCGAAGCAATCTAACACAATATAGAGGATTAACTTATGGCAACAATAACAAAAAAAGAACTTATCGACCGAATCGCGAAGAGGACTCAATGTAAGCATGTTACTGCCAAAGAAATAGTGCAGCAATTTCTCGATGAGATAGCCTCAGAGCTTACCAAGAACAACCGCCTGGAGTTTCGCGAATTTGGAGTCTTCGAAGTCAGAGAACGAGCCGCAAGAATTGCACAGAATCCCAAAACTTTGGAGAAAATCCAAGTCCCTGCAAAACGGACAGTGAAGTTTAAGATGGGACGGATTATGAGGGAAAGGATGAACGACCACACAGTTGGGTAATACACTCCAGTTTCCCCAATCGCCCATTAATAAGCTTGAGCTTAGAAGAAATAGTATTTAACCGGCAAAGACAACTGGTTCTTATGATAAGGAGAAGCTGATGATTCGAAAATTCATACCCTTGACTTGCATAATTGCAGTATTTGTAATCCTATGCGGCTTCATTAGCATAGCAACCTCGGCAGAAGACAATTACATTACATTATTTAATGGTAAGGACCTGAGTGGCTGGATTCCTGTGGGAACACCACAAGCGTTTACTGTTAAGGAACAATCCATTTACTCAACAGGGGCCGGACCTTACCCTTCATGGCTTCATACCGAGAAAGAATACGAGAACTTCGTTCTCCGTTTCGAGTACCAAACAGAAGGATGGTACGAAGGGGGTATTTTGATTCACGCCCCGCTTAATGGACCTGGATCCAAAATCGGATTTAAGATCCATCTACGACATGACCAGAAAGAATATGGAACCAGATCTCCAGGAGCCATTTACGATGCTGCCGCACCACGCAGTATCGCCAACTTGCCTTCGGGCCAATGGAATCGATGTGAAGTGGTATGTGATTGGCCGCGGCTGCGCATCTCGTTCAATGGGACAGTCATCCATGATATTGACATGGATGCTGCTGATGCGTTCAGATACAGATTACGCAAAGGCTTTATCGGCATTCAGAATATTGGCTGTAAAGCATATTTCAGAAATATTCGAATCCGGCCATTACCCGGCAAGGAGAAATGGATTAATCTGTTCACATCCGGTATGGACAGATTCCGCTCACAGGGAGATGCGGATTGGCATATCCAAAATGATACGCTCACCGGCAAGGGCAATGACGGCACGGCAATCACTAAGGAAGAATTTGAAAGACCATACGAACTCCAGGCCTGGGTTAAGACTATCGTCAATGGAAATGGTGGCGTACTCTTCAATTATGGAAAACGCGGTGTCGAAGTGCAGTGCTTCAATGCTCCGGACAGCACGAATCCCACCGGCAGTATCTATGGTATCGCTCCTGCGAAGCGAGTCGTCAGTCATGATGAGGAGTGGTTTCTGCTCCAAATCTTCAATAACGGACCAAAAGCTATGATAATTGTCAATGGCGAAAAAGTCTGTGAAACCAATAAGCTAAAACCTCCATACAAAGGCGGCATCGCTTTCCAGCAACATACGCCGGGAGCGGTGATCCACTATAGAGGTGCCAGGATTAAGAAGTGATAGATATATATCATGCGAAATAAGACCCGCGGATAATACAGGAATTGAACAATATCCCTTATCAAACCGCTGATGGCGGACGAAAGCAGCTACTGAACTTGTGTTTTAAAGGGAAGTCTGTTAAAGTAGCTTGAACTCGTTGTACCCAGAAACAACATAAATAAATGTCAGCGATATAATGAAATGACACGGAAATTCACACTCAAATCAAGAACTGCAGCAGGCGAGATAAACTTTACAACAGATCTGGCTATAAATACACAAGAGGATGTAGAGGAAGATAGGCGAGTCTTCCATGTAGCTGTGACCAGAGCCAAAGATGAGTTGTATCTGGTTGTTCCACAGCTTTATCGCAACCGGTCTCGAAGCTTAGTGATGATGAGACCAAACAACATACTTGAACATGTATAAATAAATGGAAAATCTTAATTGGGATGAGAAGCTAAATGGATAGATACTGGAAAAGAAAAGGTATGCGTTGTGGTTCGATAACTGCCCTGCTTGTGTGCGTGGCTATTTCAAACTTATTCATTTCAGATGATTTGCATGCAGATAATCCAGAGGGAATTAAACACATCACCGTCTATCGAGAGAAAGGTCGTTTTGGCGGCTGGCCGGCCAATCATGGAATTTGGTCCTGGGGAAATGAAATCTTAGTTGGTTTTAGTCGCGGATATTATAAATACTTGGGACCAGACCGCCATGCGATTGACCGTGAACGGCCGGAAGAACATCTCTTTGCACGAAGCCTGGATGGTGGCGATACATGGTCCATCGAGAATCCTGCCGAAAAAGGTGTTATCATTCCTTATGGAGCAGCATTGCATGGCACGCGGCCGCCACACCTGATCCCCAAAACACCGCTTGATTGCCCGGGCTCAGTAGAATTTACTCACCCTGACTTTACGATGACTCTTCGAATGTTAGATAATAATGTGGGGCCATCTTTGTTTTACTATTCTTATGATAGAGGTAAAGATTGGAACGGACCGTATATCCTCAAAGTACAAAAGATAGATGGGATAGCAGCTCGAACAGACTATATAGTTAACGACAAGCTCGACTGCATGTTATTCTTAACAGCAGCAAAGAAGAACGGCAGAGAGGGGCGTCCATTTTGTGCCAGAACGTATAATGGAGGTGAAAGCTGGGATTTTGTTTCGTGGATAGCACCTGAGCCGAAAGGATTTTCAATTATGCCTTCGACTGTTCGTCTATCGAAAACAGCTCTTCTGGCCGCAGTTCGCCGACGTGAAAGTAATGGAAAATGGATAGAGATATATATTTCCGAAGATAATGGAAATAACTGGCGCTTCCTGAGCAAGCCGGCACCTGACCTGGGCGAAGGCAACCCACCAAGTTTGATACGACTCTCCGATGGCAGACTTTGTCTATCGTATGGCTATCGCGCTAAGCCATATGGAATTCGCGCACAAATAAGCAGCGATAATGCGAAAACATGGAGCAGCCCCATACATTTGCGTGATGATGGCGCTGGCAGAGATATTGGATATGTTCGGTCTGTCCAACGTTCGGATGGGAAAATTATTTTTGTTTACTACTTTTGCGATAAACAGTCTCCAGATCGCTATATTGCTGCAACTATTTGGGATGGAAAATAAGATATGGAAAAAACAAACCAACCTTTATTATCTCATGCAGAATTGCTGGAATTAAAACGATGGAATACACCAACTATTTATAATGGCTGGGAACAGATTACTAAATCAGATGCCGGCAAAGACGCCTTCAATCTGGAAGAATGCAAAGATTTCATGCCGGAAACCGGTCCAATGGCCGGATATGCCATGACTGTTGTGGTAGAGCCGGGTAATCCTGAACACCGCAAACAAAATCCAAAGGCATGGAGTGAGTATCGGAAATATATTGCGTCACTTTCCGGGCCAAAGATAGTAGTAGTACAGGACCTGGATAAGCCACGGACATTAGGTTCATTCTGGGGGGAGGTCAATAGCAGCATTCATAAAGCCCTGGGATGTACAGGGACAATTACTGACGGTGCAATCAGAGACCTTGACGAAATGCATAATGTAGGATTCAAAGCAATTGCAAAGCGTCTGTGTGTCGGGCACGCATATAGCCATCCTGTACGTTGGAATTGTCAAGTAGAGGTATTTGGACGAACCGTTAAACCCGGTGATTTGATCCACGCAGACAAACATGGATTTATTGTTTTACCGAGGGAAGACCAGGTTCAATTACTCGAAGCAGCTCGATTTATGGATTCTAACGAATGCCGGACGATGATAGCAGCCGCAAGTAACTCCTCTGGCTTGTCAACAGAGGAAACACTTCAAGCCATTGACACAGCATGTGATAAATTCACTATGAACACAGAAGCAAGGTTTGGTAGGAAAGAGAAATGATGATGAAGATGAAAAATATGATGTATCTTTTTACTTTAATTATTGTGACTATGAGCTGCAGCGTTCAAGCGGAGAATCTATTATTACAAGAGTGGGACACGACATTTAAGACGCCTCCATTTGATGAAATTAAAGACAAGCATTTTATGCCGGCATTTCTCGAATCAATGAAAGCTGAAAAAGCTGAGGTTGAGGCGATTGTAAATAATGAAGAAGAGCCGACTTTTAAAAATACTATTGAAGCATTGGAAAAAAGCGGAGAGCTGCTCGATAGAGTAAGCAGAGTATTCGGTTGCCTTAACGGAGCTAACACAAATGATGAATTACAGAATATATCAAAAGAAGTCGCACCATTACGGGCTAAACATAATGACGATATCAATTTAAATGAAAAACTTTTCGCAAGAATAAAACATATCTATGATAAGAAAGAAAGTCTTGGGCTTACCCCCGAACAAAACACACTGCTGGAAAACTATTTTCTGGGTTTTGTCAGAAGCGGAGCTAATCTTAATGATGAAGATAAAGAAAAGTTAAGAAACATAAATGAAGAATTGAGTAATCTTTACGTCAAGTTCAAACAAAACCATCTGAAACAGACCAATGCCATCGGGCTGGTAATAGATGAGCATGAAGATCTTGCCGGTCTGCCGGATGGAGTTGTTCAGGCTGCCGTTGAAATGGCGAAAACAAGAGGCATGGAGGACAAATGGGTGTTTACGCTTCAAAAGCCAAGTTTTATTCCCTTTCTGATGAATTCGGATAAACGCAACCTACGGGAGATTGTTTTCAAAGCATATATCAATCGCGGCAATAACAACGACGAATTTGATAATAAGAAGCTGATATCCAGGATTGCTTCTCTCAGGATTAGCAAGGCGAATTTGTTGGGTTATAAAACCCATGCTGATTTTGTTCTTGAAAGAAATATGGCAAAGAACTCGAAGAACGTTTACAAATTTCTATACGACCTCTGGAAACCCGCTTTAAATAGATCGAAAATGGAAGTTGCGGATATGCAGGCAATCATCAATAGGGAATGTCATAATTTCAAACTGCAGGCCTGGGACTGGTGGTATTATGCCGAAAAAGTGAAAATAGAAAAATATGCCCTGGACGATGCTATGCTTCGTCCTTATTTCAAAATGGAAAATGTCCGCAGGGGTGCTTTTGATGTGGCCAAAAAACTCTACGGAATAGAATTTGTTAAAAGGAATGATATTCAGGTTTATAAACCGGACGTTGAAGTATTTGAGGTCCTGGAAGCTGATGGAACACATCTGGGTATTTTCTATTCTGATTATTATCCCCGTGACGGTAAAAGAAGTGGCGCCTGGTCGAGCTCATTCAGAAGCCAGTCCAACATTGACAGCAAATTCATTACGCCATTGGTTTACAATGTTGGTAATTTTGCAAAACCAACTGCGGATAAACCTTCCTTAATGAGTATGGATGAAGTGGAAACACTGTTCCATGAATTAGGCCATGGATTGAACAGTCTATTCGGAAATACGACATATAGCGGGTCGAGAAGAGTACCGAGAGATTTTGTTGAACTTCCTTCGCAAATTATGGAAAACTGGGCCAGGGATCCTGCCGTACTGAAAACCTATGCGTTTCATTATGAAACCGGCGAGCCGATTACACAGGAACTGATCAGAAAACTTGAAAACGCCAAATTGTTTAATCAGGGCTTTGCGTTGGTTGAATACCTGGCTGCCTCTTTCCTGGATATGGATTGGCACATACTCACAGATACAACTGAACAGGATGCCGCAAAATTTGAAAAAGATTCAATGGATAAAATTGGATTGATATCTGAAATTGAATCCCGCTATCAAAGTACAAATTTCGGCCATATATTTTCCGGCGGAAGCTATTCTTCCGGGTATTACAGTTATATCTGGGCAGCGGTTCTTGACGCTGATGCGTTCCAGGCATTCAAGGAAACCGATCTGTTTAATAAGGAACTGGCCGCTTCATTCAGAAAAAATGTCCTTTCAATGGGAAGCAACGATATGATGGCACAATATATTAAATTCAGAGGAGCTGAACCCAAAGTTGATGCATTACTCAAAAGGCGGGGACTGGATTGAAAATATCGGCTCATGCTGAAAAAATGACATAAATCACTGCTCCGCAACATAAACAGAGAAAACCAGCTTCTTCCTAAGTTCCGGGAGTCTCCTGTCTACTCGACCAAGATGTCACCAGGAAATCAGGGTGTTTTGTCACTCCTCAACAGCTTCCGTTCGTGGCAGTTTTGCCCGCCATTCTTTGACTTTTTCCGGCTTACTCCAGGCCGCTTTTTGTGGGGCGGCGGCAACTATTGTGGCCGGTGGAATGGCTGAGAGGATGAAATTTCCCGCTTATTTGATTTACTCATTTATTATCTCTGCTTTGATATATCCAATAGTAGGGCACTGGATTTGGGGCGGAGGATGGCTCGGTAAAATGGGATTTGCCGACTTCGCCGGTTCAACGGTTGTACTGTTTCCAGTCACTGGCTTGAACTTTATGCATGCAGCGGCAAACTGGGCGTCACCAGTCCTGGAGTTGCAAACGGGTGCTGTCGGCACACGGATGGGCAAGTGCTGGATTATTGAAAATTGCACGGTCACCAATGCTCGGTGCGTTGGCATTATACTGGGACATGCGCCGGGTGTTGATTACGATGATATAGACGCTTACGTGGATCATATCATTCGCAACAATATTATCCGGCGGTGTGGACAAGCTGGTATCGCCGGTCAAAAAGGAGCTACCCGCTCAGTCATCTCCGGAAATCTCATCGAAGATACCAATTACCGCAGGGAGTTCGGCGGTTGGGAAACTGCCGCAATTAAGTTTCACAATAGTGTGGATACTATAATTAGCGGCAATCTGATTCGGGGCATGTTTCGTCAAATACAGGGCGCTTTCGGGATTTGGATTGACTATGCTAACCAGGGCATCCGGATAGCCGGCAACGTCATCTACAATACCGAGGCTGCCAACGTTTTCCTGGAAATGAACCACGGCCCTATTCTGGTGGACAACAACATTCTCGTCGGACAGCCAACCAGAAGCAATTCAGAAGCTACGGTGTTTGCCCACAACTTGTTTGTAGATTGTGGTTACGAATATTCTCCGGACATCCGACGCCGTTCCCAATTCTACAAGCCGCATACAACACAAGGGGTTGGAAGTAAAACCGGCACTGCCCAGGATGACAAGTGGTTTAACAATATCTTTATCAGACAGGGACTCGACCAGGTGAAAACGGCTTCAGGCTATACTTCGGATTACAATGTCTTCCTTGAGGGAGCAAAGAGAAGCACCTTTGGCGACGATAACAGTATTGTCGATTCTTATGTCACGGACTTTATCATCAAAGATCATTCACTTGGAACAACGATCACGTTTTCTATAAATGACACGCCGTTCAGCCTGAACGGACCGCAGGTCAATTCCGAGCTGGTCGGTGTTTTTCCAACTGTCGGGCAAACCATCGAGGACCGTTACGGCCATCCCATCAAAGTGGATATAGACATTAATGGCCGAAAGTATTCACAGCCAATAGCCGGGCCGCTTGCAGACCTTAAGCGGGGGCTTAACACGGTTGTATGGTCAAGCAAGCAGCATTAGAGAAACATCGCAACATGCCATGTGTCTATTTATTACGTTTGCCTGCAAGGATATAGTCAAGTCCAAACATGTGACTTTTCACAGCAGAGGGATTGGCACCCAGGATGGTCACCTGTAGCTGGTTTTTGCCCCGGCGAAGGCGGCACGTCGGCAGCTTTACTTCGGCAGCAATCACTGATTGGTTATAGAGATCCAGCGAGTCTATTTTTGTCTCTGAATTTACTGAAATACGTACAATGCCATAGTCAACAGCCTTGGTAATGCCGAGTGTCACATCATAGTCCCCTGTTTCTTCAATGGTGAACTCCACAGTCAGATTGTCCTGTATTTTTGCATTTCTCCACCACAATTGACGGTTGTTACTCCATCTGAAACTGGGTATGTTCTGTATTTCCGTGGTCCCTCCGGACTTTACAGTAACAGGTAGTGTCTCACCTTCGATGGCATTCTTGACACGTCTGGGTTTAATAATATTTTCGAGGGCTCGGGGGATTGGACGTTTTGCCTCTTTGGGATCAGGTTTGACGTCCCACGTTGCGCCTGGCCTTGCATACCAGAAGGTGGCCGGGGCATAGTTCATTTTGGTTTTGGCCCAATGCCAGAGTTCCATATCGAACCGTATAGATTTCTGGAATGGAATGGCATCTAAAGAACGGTACCGGGAATTAACTGTAAAACCGGGCACAAGGTTGCCGTCACCACTTGGTTGTGCATGAAATGCCGATTCGAAAAAGTTTGGCTTGCACCAGGCATAGCCGTAATAGTCTTCTGTGCCGGTTCCTATATGGGATGGAAAGGACTCCCCGTCCACGTAGATTTTCTCGTCACCTTCTCCCCACCAGGTATTGGCGGTGTTGAATAGTGTCAGGACATCGCCGACATAGGTGCCCTGGCCTTTAACGGTAATCCAGTTTAAATCAAAAGCGCCATGGTCTTTGGATTTGTCATTAGACTGTGTTTCAATGCCAGTCCATTGTTTCCAGGCGGCATGGAAATGGCATGAACGATTGTTCCAATCACACGGGCCGCTGAGGACTTTTCCGAGGGTCAGTTCAACTGGTTTGGAACCAAGGTTTAATATATGAATCTTGGCTTTTTTCTGAAACGGCATAATCCAATAGCAAGATAGTGTATTGTCATTGGATACGTTTGTGTACCAAGTCGAATGAGGACGTATATGATAGCCCGTACCGAAGAAATCACCGATCGGGCACCACACAGTATTGGTCCCGTCGAATACCATTTTGATGATTGTGGATCGTAATGCCTGGGGCAAGTCATCGGCTTTTAATCGGAACTGAAGAGAACGAATAGCTTTTTGCCCGTTTATGGTAATGGATATCTGTTTAGAGGGCAGGATGCTCCCTTCTAATGAGTCTTCTTTCAAATTGCCAAGGCCGGAGCGTTCGTTTTGTGAAAGCATCCGTTGCACTTTGTTGACAATTGAGTTTGCTTTTTTCAGGCCCTTCATCGTGAAAGACTCGACTTTAGTTTCCGGTTGATAGGTACGATAGTTAATCTGATAGTAAAGAGCTTCGCCCTTGCGAGCGCCCTTATCGATGAAGCTTTTGGTTTCATAGGTGATTTTGCAATGCCTGGCATAGGGAATAGGCAGATAAAGGTTATGACCCTGATGCCTGTAGGCGGTTTCCGGTGATACACCCTGCGACAATGGTTCTCCCGCCAACAGGCCGCCGCTAATCAAGCCGGCCATAGGTCCTTCGATAGCCGGTTCCGCTTTTCCGTCGAGGTAAACACGAAGTGTACCGTTACTGAATTCACCACCACCCGGTCCATGCCAAGTAGCCCAAAAACGTACCACTGCCCCGGGGCCTGCGGTATCCATTAGTACATGCTCTTTTCTGCCGTTGGTCTCTTCAATTCGGATAAAGTAGCTTCGATCCGAGTTGGCCCACCATGTAGGAGAACCGGGTTGAGTAGAATTGCGGTCATAACTGCTGAACTGCCTGCACGTATATGTCGGTTTTGGTAATTGGGTGATACAATCCCGATTGACCATTTCTTCCATGAGCGACTCAAATGTGATTGTTTCTGATTCGGCACCCGGCGCAGGGCTTGTCATAATGTGTACCGCATAGAAAGCAGTAAGAACTATCCACGATCCTATTAGGGTTTTTTTATTATTCATATTATTGCCCTTCCACACTTAATGCTTTGTCTTTATTGGTTGACGGAGAATCACATACAATACCCAACTCCTGAAAACTGTCATAAATAATACCATAAAAACCGTAGATTAGCCAAGGTGGGTATGCGAAAAACAAAATTACAATACAGTTTCATACCAAATGTGGTTTGAAGTTTTGGCCCTATGAAGAATTACTAATCCTATCCTTGACATCATTATTAAAGGTATTATAATCTACGGTTCTAATTTGGCAGGCCCATTTGGAAGTTTTTTGCCGGTTCACTTTCAAGTGTGATTATCTACCTTTGACAGGATGGTAATCATAGTTTAAGGTGGGATTGAATAGCGTTGTTTTATAGTAAGATTCAGTTATTAAGGGTTTGACGCACTGATATTGTTTATAACTGAGAATGAAATAATCGAATTATTTGACGACAAAAGATAATTGAATAATATGAAATTTCGTGGTGGTCATAACATATTACTTCAGGGGCGTCCTGAGGGTATGATAAAGTTAATGCCGGAGCCGGAGGTACTTTATCTACCTTTGCGCAGCCGGCGTTTTTCGTTCGGTGAGCTTTGTGTAGAGGAAGGTCAGCAGGTAAACGGCGGCGATGTTCTCGCCAGGGACCTGGACAATTACTCAGTTCCTCTTCTCGCCCCTCGAGCCGGTCGTGTCCGTCTGACCGAACGAGAAGGTCATATCGTCCTTGAGGATGTCGCCAGACTTGCCGAGCATGCCGAAATAGATGACGAGGATTTGCCTCACATAGCTCAGGAGATGGGTGCATCCGGTATCAAGCGTTACAGGTTACTGACCTTAGGCGCATGGCAGTTTTTCTACGATGCCTACAGCGGCTCGCTGCCCGACCCTCTTGGCCGGCCTCAGGCGATTATCGTATCTACCTTGAGTCTTGAGCCTTTTTTAGCCAGAGGCGACGCCCAGCTTCACAATCGTCTTTTGAATTTCACTCGCGGTCTCGAGCAGTTACAGTCTCTTTTGGAATATCAGCCTATATATCTGGTAATGCCCGACATTAAGTCGGAGTTTGCAAATCTGATTCGCAATCATATACGTGGTTACGCATCGGTCAAGATGGTTTCGATACCTCTTACCTATCCTTATGACGATTTTTCGATTCTTGCCCGCCGGCTGGGTCTTAAGCGCAGTGAAGGTCCTGTCTGGTCTGTCCGCACCGAAGGTGTTCTTGCGGTTGACCGTGCTTTGACTCTATCTAAACCCTGTCTTGTCAGGATAATATCCATTGGCGGAACGGGTGTAAATTACTCTACTCATATCAGTGTAATGCCGGGCTATCCTATACAAAGGATAAGGGACAAGTATATTTTCGAGCCTGTATCGAGGATAATCAACGGCGGCATACTCACCGGAGAGCGTTTGGGCCCGGAAGCATTGGGTCTTGATACCGAATGCCGTGGCCTTACGGTTCTTCCGGAGCTTCAGGACAGGGAGTTTCTGGGCTTCATCAGACCTGGCTGGGACCGAAGCTGTTACGCCGCCTGTTATCTAAGCTCATTGCGTGATAAGTTCCGCGAGCGTCTCAGCACGGGCCTTCACGGCGAAGGTCGTCCCTGTGTATCGTGTAATTTTTGTGAAGACGTATGTCCGGCCGGTATTACTCCTCATTTAATCCACAAGTATTTGTACCGTGATTTGATTGAAGAGGCCGAGCAGGCTCGGGTTGACCTTTGTATAGAGTGCGGGCTGTGCTCTTATGTCTGCCCGTCTAAGATAGACCTCAGAAGTCAGATAATTGATTCGAAGGTTTTGATAGCAAAGGAGAAGGAAGAGATACGCAAAGAGCAGTTGCGTCAGGAAGAGTTGCGCAAACAGGAAGAAGCTCGCAAGCAGGCGGAGGAGAATAGCAAGTGAAACAATTGCTGAAGATAATTGAGGCGATTCGTCCGACATTTGATGAAGGCGGCAAGCTGGGTATCCTCAAGCCGGTTTTCGGGGCGTTGGAGCATTTCTTCTTCGCGCCTTCTGATACGACGATAGGGGCCCCTCACATTCGTGACCCTCTTGATTTGAAGCGTTTTATGTCAATGGTCATCATCTCGGTGGTCCCGTGCGCATTTGCGGCCTTTTACTTTTTCGGATGGCGTTTTCTGGCTATGGTCATTGTTTCCTATGCATCCGGCCTGGCTGTCGAAGCCCTTTTTGCGATGGTCCGCAAGGAGGGTATAAACGAGGGCTTCTTCGTTACAGGAATATTGTTTCCGTTGATTTTGCCGCCGGGTACGCCTCTGTGGATGGTGGGACTCGGTGTGGCATTCGGAGTTTTCATTGGCAAGGAGTTATTCGGCGGAACGGGCCGTAACGTATTTAACCCTGCCCTTGTAGGCAGATGTTTTCTGGCCCTTGCGTATCCGAAGGCAATGTCTGCCAGCTATATGAAGCCAAGTCATGACCTTCTTGGCTGCCTGCTGTTTAAGTGGCTTCCCCCGGGAACCGGGGTCGATGCCGTCACAGTAGCTACGCCGTTGTCGGTAGCCAAGGGTGGTGAGTATTGTTCTCTTTCGCATTTGCTGTTCGGAAGCGTCTCAGGCAGTGCCGGCGAGACTTCGGCGATTTTGATAATTCTGGGCGGCGTGTTCCTTCTGTTAACACGAGTAGCCAACTGGCGGACGGTTGTGAGCATTCTCGGCTCGTTTTTACTTCTTGCCGGTATTCTTCACCACGGTCAGCCTGAGAGATTCGGCCCGATAATGTGGCATCTGTGTGCCGGAGGCCTTCTCTTCGGTACGTTTTTCATGGCAACCGACCCTGTTACAGGCCCGACGACCAACAGCGGCAAATGGCTGTATGGGATAATAATAGGCTCTGTGACGGTTCTTATACGCAATTTTACCGGCTACGTCGAGGGTGTTACTTTTGCTATTCTATTAGGCAATATTACGGCACCGATTCTCGATGAGATAGTCTTCAAGGTCCGTCTCAGGAGGCTGGCAAGTGAAGAATAATGTTTACACGCTATTCTACGCGGGTGTTCTCGGCACCGTTTGCTCTTTGCTTTTGACTGCGGTAGCGAGTTTTACGGCGCCTTACCAGCAAGCCAACGCCGAAGCCGAGAAGAACCACAACATCCTTGGCGTTCTTCAGGTTCCGTATCCGCCGGATGCCTCTTCACAGGAACTTGTGAAAATCTTCGAAGATAACGTTCGCCTGGAGCAGAAGGGCGATCTTACGATATACAGATACGTCCCGTCTCAAGATTCCGGTAATAAAGAGACGGTTGCGGTCGGTTTCGAGGGTCCGGGCCTGTGGGCTACTGTAAAAGGTTTCCTCGC
>DAOUVA010000236.1 GCA_030667885.1 Phycisphaerae bacterium | reverse complement strand
GCGGTATGACCTTATGCGTGCCGGCGGCTGTTAAATCCGAGGCGGTTACTGTTAAAGTCACCAAAATGACGACAAAGACAAAGATGGTTCTCAAAGATTTGTTCATTTTTCTCACTCCTTACTGCGGTTTTTGAAATAAAAAAATTACCTGCATTGTTTTACACCATCTTTAGTGTAACCTGTATTACTGAAATCAGGTAGTAAAATTTATTAACCATTATCAGGCAGAACAGCTTCTAAGCTATATCCCTGAAATCATGATATCCAACTATTATCCTTGACTGGAAGGCATATAATCTGGTATAAAAATAGTAAGCTCTGTGGATATTTGGTTTTCTGATAAACGAAATATCAATAGTTTAGGGTTTCCACTTTAATTGACCATCCATTTTGGGCCAAGGATGAAAGGAGGCAGTGACAAATCACAAAGAAATATCCCGGCCGGATGTGGTTGAAATATGCTAAAGGTCAAAATCGCTGCAATTATTTTTATATGAAGGAGGATTATTATGGGTAAGAAATTGGTTCTTTTGGTTTGCTTTGTTTTGGTACTGAGCCTGGCAAGTAATACATCGGCCCAGCTTTTGGCACGCTATAAGCTCGACGAGACTTCCGGTGCCGTTGCTATTGATTCGAGCGGCAAGGGCAATGACGGCACCATCGAAGGGACCCCGGTCTGGATAGACGGAGCGCTGCAATTCGATGGGAGCCTTTCCGTCACCCTGCCCGCAAGCACAATGGGGCTGCGCTCGGACACCGGTTCGGTAGTATTCTGGATGAATATGTCAGAGGTAACAGGAGGTATCAATACGATATGGTGGGGCGGCGACAATATTACGGGCGGCGGATTCGGCCCGGAAAATGAAATGCACATTCACGTCGAATCCTTCGTAAGTGATATCTGGGACGGTGGGGAGCTTTCATTCCACGGTCAGAACAATCCGATTTTTCACTTACACTCCGACCCCAACAAGGGCGAAGCCGGGAACGTACCAATTAATCCAATCTTAATGAATGACAGTCAATGGCACCATGTCGCAAGCACATGGGGCAATGAAGACGGTATGGTAAAGCTGTACCTGGACGGCTCGCTGCTGCATGAGATCGAACAAGGCAGCAGAAACTATCCGTTAAACAATATGTATCTGGGCCAAATGGCGGGCGGCGGGCGTACTTACATCGGCTTACTCAATGATGTGCAAATCTATGGCGGTGCCCTGAGCGAGGAAGAGATTCAGATAATTATTGCAGGCAGTGAAGTCCTGAGCCTTAGAGCAGCTTTGCCGGAACCCGCCAACGAGGCGACAGAGGTACCGCGAGATACGGTTTTGAACTGGCTCGCGGGAGACAGGGCCGATACGCACAATGTTTACTTCGGCACAGTTTTCGAAGATGTCAACCAGGCCAGCATAACTAATTGGCAGGACGCGTTAGTCCGTCAAGGTTATGAAGATACTACTTATATTCTCCCGGAACCACTCGAATTCGGTACGACATATTACTGGCGGGTAGATGAAGTCAATGCTCCGCCCGAGGCCGAAATCATTAAAGGCAACGTTTGGAGCTTTACGACAGTCAACTTCGTTGTTGTGGACGATTTCGAGGATTACAATGACTATTCGCCAGATATTATATATGAAACATGGTTAGACGGATGGGAGATAGAGACAAACGGTTCGACTGTTGGTTATGCTGATCCTCCTGCCGCCGAACAGGATATCGTTCACAGCGGTAGTCAGTCCATGCCGTTCTTATACGACAACAATATGAAATATTCGGAGGCAACCAGAGCGTTAAATGGCTCGGCGAGGGACATGACCGCCAATGGTGTTGTAGATCTGTCGCTTTGGTTTAGAGGCAATCCCCCATACGTCGGCGGTTTTATAGAAGAGCCGGCCGGGACTTACACTGTAACCGGCGCCGGCGCAGATATATGGGCAGAATCCGATGAGTTCCACTTCGCTTTCAAGGAAGTTAACGGCGCAAGCGGGATTATTGCAAAAGTCGAGAGCCTGGACAACACAGATCCATTTGCCAAAGCCGGTGTGATGATTCGTGATACCCTTGATGCGGACTCAGCCTACGCGGCAGTTTTCATAAGCACTGAAAACGGCGTCAGGTTCCAGTATCGTAACGCCGCCGGGGCTGTCACTGAAAGGTTATTCACCGAAGGCATAACCGCACCTCAGTGGGTAAAATTAGAGCGCACAGCAGGCGGGCTCATCAGGTCTTATTATTCGGCGGACGGTACGACGTGGACGCGGTTTGATTTGATGCAAGTTCCGATGGAAATGCCCGTCTATGTCGGTTTGGCAGTTACCAGCCATAACACTGAGATTGCGTGTGAAGCCAAATTTACCAATGTAAGCTTCCCTGGCACGACTGTTACTGAGCAGTGGACAGACCAGGATGTTGGTATGCTGAGCAACAATCCCGAACCGATGTATGTTGCACTCAACGGTACGCCCGTCTATCACGACAATCCTGATGCAGCGTTGATAGAGACCTGGACGCAGTGGACTATTCCACTTCAGGCATTTGCAGACCAGGGCGTGAACCTTGCCAATGTTGATACGATTACTATTGGTTTCGGTGATAAGAACAATCTTGAAGCAGGCGGTTCAGGTGCAATGTTCTTCGATGACATCCGGCTGTATCGGCCTGAGCCGGTTGATATTCCTGTCATCGACGGCCCTGAATAAATTGGAGCAAACCGGGGGCTTATATCGAATGATTCGGTATAGGCCCCTGATATTTGTCTCGGCGTGACATACAGGACAATACAGTAATAGTGGAAGAGGCCACCTGCCTTTAAATCAGCCGTTGCGGGTTTTGCAGCTCTTGTGTAATGAAATTTAGAAACTCTGCCGCATATACCTCGTTCATAACTCTATGGTCGGCCGCCATAGACAGGCTGACTATCTTTCGCACTGCTATTGTATCATTTTCGGCCTGATAAATCGGGGTAGCAATCGCATTACCGACAGCCAATATAGTGCTGGCGGGCGGCGGCACAATTCCAAGAAAGCAATCTATACCGTAAGCGCCGAGATTGCTCAACGCTACAGTCTCGCCTTCTATCTCCTCGAGTGTCAGTTGATTATCGCGTGCCTTATAAGTCAGCAACGCCTCCTCGCGGGCGATATCCGGTAACGTCTTTTCCCCGGCATCTTTGACCACTGGCACAACAAGACCCTGCGGAGCATTGACCGCAAAGCCGACATTTATGCGTTCGGCAATCTTGATTTTATCACCCTCTACTTTACCCGCCGCAAGAGGATATTTTTTTACAGCCAGACCAAGAGCACGAATATAGAAAGCGTTCGTTGTTACTTTGACACCCAGCGACTTTCTAAGTTTGGGCCTCATGGCCATAAGCTCGGTAATATCCGCCTTCGAGCAAATATAAAAACAGGGCTTGTTCAGCTTGGACTTTAACATCCTGTCGCCAATGAGCTTCTGGATTCTTGTCAGCCGGATATGCTTTTTTGTCGGATTATCCAAAAATGCCTCTACAGAAATTTCAGATTGTTGAATCATAGTTTTTTCGTTAAGAACCTAATCTCCCTATAATGTAATGCCAAACATGAATTTTCCCAAGGATTTTTTCTGCCCCGTCGAGAACCAATAACTGCCCTATGCACGAACTCTCAAATAAGTATCGTGAACATGCCGACTCGCCCCCAGCCTGGATCTAATTCCTCATGTACAGATTGGTCAACAGCCTGGTACTGACTTTGTCTGTTGACATTTATCTTTCCCATATAATGTTGTCTCCTGCATTTTTTTTCGAGCACTAAGGTATTCATCCTGCGCCTCGGTGTCCTATAACACATGACCTGCAAAATTCCATGGCTTTTGACCATCACTAACAGCAGCATGTCTCGGAATACATGAAAAGGGAAGGAGATAATCAAGATGATCAGAAATATTTTGTTAGTCCTCCTGCGCAAGAACGAGTGTTGCCTTTCGGACACTAAAGCTATCGTTACCAGAGAACACAAGATAAAGTTCGCGTCCGTCCTCACTAATCCACTTGGCTGGGAAGTCGCCGTGTTCTCCGGGGCCAACATCCCAGCGTTCAGTGTAGAAAGCCGTTGACCAGGGGCCCCACGGTTCCGGCGCATCGTACACCGCAAAGCCACCTTCGAAGCGTGTGTCACCTCGGTCGGCACTGCCCTTCGGTACTGGGATATGCTGCCACCAAAGGTAACGACGCAATGGGGCATTATAGGTCATAGCAGACCGAAGGCAGCCGTCGGTGTGATAGAAAACCGCTCCTCGGCGCTTAGGGTCACTCGTCCAGACTGCGTGCCCGGCTTTGTCTATTCGTTCAAAAAATTCCCAGGATCCTTGTTCGGTGATTCGTTTCTTTGGTACACGCATAAGTATAAAGCGGTCAGCAGGGGTATCGGCCAGTGGGCCGTCATGTGAGTAGGAGTATACGTAGTTGTCTCGGGCTCCCTTATAATCCTTGCCGTAGTTAACAAATCCCATGAGGCCGAATTGCGTGAACTTCCAGTTCGCGAAGGTCCACGTTCGAGCATGATCGTGGGACCATGCCAGTTGGGCCTGACCACCTTTTCGATCAGCATGTCCCATCAAGAGATACAGCACACCATCGACTGAGATAATGCCCCAGCCTTTTCGCCCGGAACGTCCCCCGCCGAGTTGCTCCGCTGGAGACCGTATGTTCGTGCCTGTAAAATTTCCGGGCTCTCCGACGATATGGGCGAATCCCATACTCAGCTTGTTCGTCACCTTGGGCTCAAAACCCCAGCCGTCTCCCCATGTGGTGTATATCGCATCATCATCAGCCCATGTAATCGGCCAGTTATCACCGCCGGCGGCCTTGCGAGTGATCGTGTCCACCGGAGCCCAGACTATATTTTTAATAACATTGCTGGGTGGATAAGGAGGACTGGCAGCCGTAGTCACTGAAAGGATAGAAGAAAGGAATACGGACACAGTAAAGGCCATTACTGCACGAGAACCAGGAATCCAACGTAAAGGCAAATGATTTATTTTATCTGGTCGGGCAAGAGCCGAGGCCGAGAGTTGCCACTGTCCCATAGTTAATCTCCTGTCAATGATTCCTGATACGTGTTCGAAGTTGATTTATCGCATCCTTTCTACTTAATCCAATTCTACTCGGCTCCCCTTTGTAAGTACACCCTTTTCGGTACTTAACCGAGAGATTCTTGTTGACGGAAGGGGATTAATTTGATATAAGTAGAATTGCAGAGTATGTGGATCCTTGACCTTGAAGCAGCAGGATTTTCAATGGTCTATTTCAAATGTCCACTTTTCAATTAGCGGCATCATAGGCTTTCAAAGGAAGGAGATAAACTCAAAGAGCACAAATGAATTATCTCGGGCGGGCAATGTTAAACGTAGTCAGGCCAGAGATTTTTTTGATTTGGTGAGCAGCTAAAGCGTAGTTAATATATCCATTTATCAGGAGGAATATCATGCAGCGAACACATGTTTTATTAGCTTCAATAGTACTTCTCATGGTAGCTGTCTGCACACAGGCACAGGACCCGGACCTCCTGGCCTGGTGGAAATTCGACGATGGCACGGGTACCATTGCCGTTGATTCGAGCGGTAACGGCAACGACGGCGTATTCATCCAGGACCCCGAGTGGGTCGCAGGCAAGTTCGGAAGCGGTCTGCTCTTTGACGGCCTGGGCGGCGAGCGTGTGTCACTCGGGGGACTCGATATACCCTCGGGAGCCATGACCGTCACCTGCTGGTTCAAGGCAAACAATCTGGACACACCCGGTCAGGACCCGCGCATGGTTTCCAAAGCGTTCGGCGGTGGAAACAATGACCACATGTGGATGTTCAGTTCCAGCCGCATTGGCAGCGATAAGTTCCTGAGACTTCGATTAAAGACCAATGATGGCCAGCAGACCTCGGAGATAAAAGCCGGCACCTTTGAAGTCGGTGAGTGGATCCATGGGGCCATCTGGTGGGACGGCACCGACATGAAGATTTACAAGAATGGAGAAGAAGTCGGTACCCTCGCCAAGAGTGGCACATCTGTCGCTCTCGATCCCGAGGTCCAGGGTGCCATCGGCAACCAACCCATCGGAGCAGAGAACAGACCCTTTGATGGAATAATCGATGACGTGCGTATCTATACAAAGGCTCTGACTGTAGCAGAGCTTGCTGAAGTAATGGCAGGCCCACCGGCCCCGTTGGCAGCCGGGCCTGATCCCGCTGATGGCGTGACTATCGAGCAGAACTGGACCAACCTGGGCTGGCAGCCCGGAACATGGGCCGTCTCTCACGACCTGTACTTCGGTACTAACTATGATGCTGTGGATCAGGGTGCAGAAGGCACATTTATCGGTAATACCACGAACACCTTCCAGGTGGTCGGTTTTCCGGGCTTCCCGGCTCCCGAAGGCCTTCAGCCCGGCACAACGTACTACTGGCGCGTGGATGAGGTCAACCCGGACAATCCGGCCAGCCCATGGAAGGGTGTTGTTTGGAGCTTCACTCTGCCTCCTCGCGGAGCATACAAACCAATTCCAGCCGACACCATGAAGTTTGTCAAGACGGATGCCGATCTTAGCTGGACAGCCAAATGGGGCGCCGCTCTGTTCGGCGTTTACTTCGGTACCGACCGGGCAGAGGTGGAAAATGTTACGGGGGCCGCCCCCGATGGAAAATTGACTTTTGATCCGGGGACTCTTGAACTTAATACGACCTATTACTGGCGTGTAGATTCGTTTGATGGTGCCACCTGGAGTACGGGTGACGTATGGAGCTTCACCACAACAAGACCGGGAGGTGGTCTCGTTGGTGAATATGCTAACTACGGTGGCGGTGTACCAGACCCGCCTGAATCACCTTTCCAGAATGTAACACTGACTCGTATTGATCCCGGCATCGACTTCCAATGGGGCAATGCCTCACCAGAACCTGGCGTGATC
>DAOUVA010000123.1 GCA_030667885.1 Phycisphaerae bacterium | reverse complement strand
GAGCCAGCTTGCTCATCTTGCTCATCGATATCTGGCTCTTCTTGGTAATCGGATGCATGGCCAGCCGCATCAGGAAAACTAATATAATAATGACCACCCCGTAGTTGCCGATAAATCCGTACATCCATTTCATTATCGCCAGAATCCCGAAGGCCAGAGGCTTGATAACCTTGGCCGGGCAGCAGCAGCCCATGAAATCTATCGTCTGAAAAAAGCCTAACTCTCGATACCGCTCGTTCTTATCGAAAAGGCTTTTATCCTTGGGCCCGATATACAACTGGAAGTTATATGTCTTTGAGCTGTTGGCCTGACGAGTCGCGGCTAAGGTACTTGGAGCAATTTTCAAATTCAGCCCCATCGCTTCATCGCCGCTGTCGGCTTTGCGGTCTCCATCGGGATTGTAAAGTTGGCCCGTTTTGTCCGTTACCCAGTCGCAGTAGTCTTTACCTTCATCGGGAAGCGGCACTACTATTGCCGCGAAATATTTACTGACCGAAGCGGCCCATAGAAATTTCTCGCTGGTCTTCAGCCGTCTCTCATCAATACTTTTTGCCTTGATGAGATGTTTCTTTTCAAGCCTTGCACTGCCGACTTGATTCTTAGAATCTCTAAAGCCGGCTACGACCTTTCTCATATCGCTACGAATACCCTCTCTGCCAAGTCCGCCCGGCCCGGATAAATTGAAGCGGACTTTCTGCTGGGTATCGCTGAGATTCTCGACGGTTATATTGCATTCCAAAAGATAGCTGCCCGGGATGATTTTATAGGTTTTAGTTAGTTTCAAAACCTGCTCATCGGTATCCAGGATTTTTATAGTCGTTTCAAAGCGGGCCGTTTGCGTTCTATCACCCGCTTTTTCCACGCCGAAGCTCTTCCAGTGCAATTTTTGCAGAGGTAACACAAGTTGCTGCTGAACAAGAGCATCATTTTGAAAGCCCGCATTGGCCATCGACAGAATCTCACTGCCGTCGGCCTGATATATGGGGGAAAGAATTTCTAACGGCTGGGGGTTCTTATAATCACGGTCGTCGAATCCGCTGAACGTTGCTCTTCTTATGGCTGCGCCTAATGAGCTTAGCTCCAGCTCAAAATTATAGCCGCTGTTGGGATCCACCGAGCCAAGCATAACGCTTTTGGCCAGAGCACTATCAGCTCCGAAAGTCACAGAATTGTCCGCTGTTATCCGGGGCGGTTCCTCGGATGGCGCATTCGCCACTCCGACGCTCTCATTACCTGTAGTGCTTTGCAGTAAGATGCAGGCTCCTGAATTTGGCCCTCGGTAATCAAAAACCCCGGACTCCACAACCATCCATCCGCACAAAACAACAAAACCAGTCACAACCAAAGCTAAATATCGCATTTCGTATCTCTTATTTTAATTCCGTTTCGGCAACTACATTTTTTCAATAGTCAATAATCAATTGCCTTTATCTTCCATTCTGCAGCCGCTCTGCATGGAAGTTGTCCAGCCGGTCGATTGCTAATATCTTTTTCATCGTGGCCGTATAGTCGTATTCGAGCCGGACAAAATGTACCTCGTTGTTGTTGTCCGCATACGCATAGCTGGCACGGTTGTCCTTGTCCCTGGGTTGACCGACCGAGCCGATATTGATAATCGCCTTTTCATCTTCGAGAATCGGATAGGAATTGCCAAGCTCTGCCGGCAGATAGAAGTCAGGCTCATCGAGAAACACACCCGGCATATGAGTATGACCCACGAAGCAAATATGTTTGACCCGCTCGAACAGCAACCGTACCTTCATCGGGTTGGTATATACATCGTCGGGAAAGATATATTCGTTAATCGGCCTTCTCGGCGATGCGTGAACAAAATCTATTGTCGCTGTCTTTGTTCCCAATTTGCTTTTGAGCGTCCGGCGCATCGGCAGCTCACCCAAAAAACTCCAGCGCTTGTCGCGGGGCTGTTTTTCCTCTTCCGTTTCCAGAACTTCCCTGCTCCAGAAGCTTGCCTGCTCCGCCCCATAGTTGAAATTGGTCGGCTCATAAAAGACCGCATAATCGTGATTGCCGAGGATGCACCACTTGGTTTTTTCGATAATCAAATCGAGACATTCCTTCGGATTAGGCCCGTAGCCCACCACATCACCCAGACAATAAATCGTCTTAATACCACGTTTTTCAATGTCGGCCAAAACAACCGACAAGGCTTCGATATTCGAATGTATATCACTTACAACTGCAAACATAAACGCCCTTTAAGGGGCTCCCCCCCTTGGGGCAGCCGGATAAAATCTACTTTATCTATATAGAGAACCACTTTAATAGCAAAAATATTCAAAAAATGCCAGAATATTTATTACCTTTTGAAGAAAACACGATTTTCATTGCCCGAACTCGACAGATTCAAAAAAGACCTTTCTCTTTGGCCGTTGGTGCTGTTATAATACCCGACGTATGAAATAAGACATGGAAAGTTAAAAGACATCCGGAGCTTGGCTGTTAATTGCCGGATTTCTCAATTTTGATTATTTTGCAAAACGAGAGAGACAAATGGTAAATATGAACCTGCTTGAAACTTGCGGGTTGGTGAAAAGATATTCCGGCCGGACTGTTGTTAACGAAGTATCAATTAATATCCAACAGCGAAGTATTGTCGGGCTTCTGGGAAGAAACGGGGCCGGAAAAACCACGTCATTTAGAATGATTATGGGGATGATTACGCCGAACAGCGGCTCGGTTCTTTTCGAAGGACAGAACATTACTAAGCTGCCGATGTACAAACGAGCACGCCTGGGAATCGGCTATCTTTCGCAGGAACCAAGCATCTTCCAGCGACTGAGCGTTCGCGACAATCTCTATGCCATTCTCGAAACCATGTCCATCACAAAAGCCCAGCGCAATCGCAAGGCTGATATGCTAATCGAACGTTTCGGGCTGACCGAGGTTACCAAAAGCCATGGAAGGTTCCTCTCAGGCGGCGAGCGAAGAAAACTCGAAATCGCCCGTGCCATGGTAACAGATCCTTCATTGGTTCTTCTGGATGAGCCCTTCAGCGGTGTTGACCCTATTGCCGTTCAGGACCTGCAGCATGAGATACGCAGGCTTGTCGTTTCCGGCGTCAGCATTCTCGTTACAGACCATAACGTCGAGAGAACGCTCGAAGTGGTTGATAAGGCCTACATCGTCGACCACGGCAGAGTCATTGGGGCAGGCCCACCGGCGGAAATTATTCGCAACGAAACCGTCATAAAATCCTATCTCGGAAATACTTTCGCCGGCGACGAATTCGACGACTGATAAGACCAAAGCAAAATACGAAAACAGGAAATGATTGATATAGAAAAATGTCGAATCACACATTACCCTGCTGAGGTTTTAGCCGGACAGGCCAAACCGGTTGAAAATATCGATGACAATATCCGTCAGCTCGTAAAGAAAATGGCCGAAATTATGATTGCACACAAAGGCATTGGTCTGGCCGCTCCTCAGGCCGGTGTGCCATTAAGGCTGTTTATCATATCGCTCGACGGCTCACCGCAAAACGTCAGGGTTTATATAAACCCGACCGTTACCTCCGACGGAACTCTTGGCTCAAACGAAGAAGGCTGCCTGTCCGTGCCGGGCGTGTTTACCAAAATTCGAAGATGCAAAACATGTAAGGTCACTGCCACTGACCTTGATGGAAACGAATTCAGCGAAGAAGCCGAAGGGCTCTACGCAAGGGCTCTCCAGCACGAGTACGACCATATCGAGGGAATAACAATTGTCAACCGGATGACTCAGACCGCAAGAATCGCGCACAGAAGACAACTCAAAAAACTTACAGAGTAAAACAAATAAAAATGATAGATGAGTGGATGGGTAAATTTGTACATCGACCAATATATAAACTCATTTACTCATATACGAATAAACCCATTTGGAATAGAAAATGAAGATAGTATATCTCGGCAGCGGTGAATTCGGGATTGAATGCCTGAATGCGTTGAATAGCTCGGCTCACAGCGTGCAATTGGTCGTAACCCAGCCCCCGAACCCGGCCGGAAGAGGCAGAAAACCAAACCCGACGCCGGCCGCGCGCTGGGCGGAGACTAATTCGATACCTTTCATCGAAACCGGCAATGCAAACACCCCTGAGATGATTAAAAAAATAGCCGATTATAAGCCGGACCTGATTGTCGTAATTGCGTTCGGCCAGAAAGTCGGCGATGACTTGATAAACCTGCCCCCGAAAAGCGCTGTCAACGTCCACGCTTCTTTGCTCCCAAAATACCGCGGGGCCGCACCGATAAACTGGGCGATAATCAACGGCGAAACCGAAACAGGCATCAGCATAATCACCTTAGCTCAAAAAATGGACGCAGGCTGTATCCTCGGCCAGTCAAAAACCGATATCGCCCCCGATGAAACCGCCGGCCGGCTGCATGACAGACTGGCGCAGATTGCTGCTCCGTTATTACTCGAAACAATAGACCAAATCGCCGACGGTTCAGCTGTTTATACCGAGCAGGATCATTCCAAAGCCACTCTCGCTCCAAAGCTCAACAAATCAGATGGCTTTATCGATTTCAATGAACCCGCCGTCTCTTTAGAAAAAAAGATACGCGGCCTCTGGCCCTGGCCCGGCGCTTCCGCAAACTACCTGTCTGAAAAAACCGGCAAATCCATCCGAGTATCCATCGCGGCGGCACAAGTAGTCAAGACCTCAAACACCCCCGGCTTATCTGCCGGAACGCTCGACGATAACCTGAATGTAATCTGTGGCATAGATGCCTTAAAGATTGCACAAATCAAGCCGGCCGGCTCGCCGCTCATGGATTTCAAAGACTTCACCAACGGAAGGCAAACCCAGCCCGCTGATTTATTTACAAAAATAGACAAATAAAAAAATGGCTGGTCAAAAACTAAAATCCGCTCGCACTATAGCAATTGAAACCCTGAACCGCTGCGACCCCCAACGCAGCTATGCCTCAACGATTCTGAACAAACTGCTAAGTGAAACCGACCAGAAACAGCGGGCCACCGACCTCGTACTCGGCTCGATAAGAAACCGCCATGCCATCGATACGGTTATAGCCGCGTTCTCAGGCCGGCTCGTCGAGAGGATACCCGACAAACTGCTTAATATCATCCGGGTCGGTACCTGTGAGCTTATATATTCGCCTGCTACAGCTCAGCATTCCATCGTCAACGATGCGGTCGATAACGCCAGGGCACTCATAGGCAAAAAACAGGCCGGCTTTGTAAACGCGGTCCTGCGCCAAATCACAAGAGGCATAACAAATCGCCGGATTGACCTTTCAATGAGCAATCCCGCTCGTACGCTTTGTCAGAGCACGGAAACAGGCTGCGAATTCGACAGGGATTTTTTACCTAACCCTGAATCTTCTCCAGCCGATTACCTGAGCACGGTTTTTTCACTGCCCGGCTGGCTCGTATCCGATTGGCTCAGCGAGTTTGGCGCCGAATTGACACGCCTGATATGCCTGGCCTCAAATCGAAAACCGGGTATCTACATCAGACCCAACAGCTTAAAAACCTCGGTGCAGGAATTAGCCGAAAAGTTTCGCCTTGCTGATATTGAAATCGACATAACTCCGCAAAACTCGATGATAAGAATAAAAAGACCCCGCACGATAACCCAGCTTCCCGGATTCGCAGAAGGCCTGTTTGCCGTTCAGGATATTACAGCTTCACGAGTGATAAGAATGCTCAGTCCCCGGCCCGACTGGAAAATACTCGACCTCTGCGCCGCGCCGGGCGTAAAAGCAACTCAGTTGGCTGAAATTACCGGCGATTCGGCAACGATCGTCGCCACGGACATCGATGCAGAGCGGTTGAAAAAGGTCGAAGAAAATATTACACGCCTTGGCATAGAAAGCGTCGAAGTGGTTCCTTATGACCAAATTCTAAATTCTAAATTCGATTGTATCCTGCTGGATGTACCCTGTTCGAATACCGGCGTATTAGCCAGACGCGTCGAGGCACGCCATCGAATAACCCCGGATGCGATAAAGAAACTTATAAAAACACAAACTGAGCTTCTAAATACCGCCGCGTCTATGCTCAATCCACACGGAATAATCTGCTACAGCACCTGCAGTATCCAAAAAGATGAAAACAGCAGCCTTATCAAAGACTTTCTGCAAAACAACCCCAATTTTATACTCAACTCCGAAAAACTCACTCTCCCTTCGGCCGAGCAATTCGACTGTGACGGCGGCTATACGGCAATCCTAATAAACAAATAATGGCAAGTTTCCGCAATTGAGTATCGAGCTTTTTTGCATTTACAAACACAATCCACAGCTTTTCCACAAATCATAGTTACGATGTGCATAACCTGTTAAAAACAAATTTTTTTCGCGCGCAAAGTCAATAGCCACAGAGACCTCTATCAAGTGGAAAAGAAATTTAATAAAACACGATTGATTTGTTTTCGAGTTGTCCAATAATAGGGATGTTATCAGTATTATTAGTTATTCAAAGTGGCTTTGTCGCAAAGAGCGAATTAACTTAAAAAGAATGGATTCTTACCCTGCACTTAAAGCTTGAGCCTTTGCTCGAGAACTGCAGGGTGAATGCCTTGCAAATAATAATCTGGCACTGGAAGAAAACGAATGCAGGACATAATCACGGATGAGAGTTCGCGTACCGTTACGTCTCAGATAAGCGAAATAAACGAAGCGCTTTCTGAGCAGGTGGGTCCGCAGAAGTTTCGGATATGGTTTAAAAATTCGACTAATATGACCCTTGCCGACGGATATTTGAAGGTTGGCGTGCCGAACTTTTTTATAGCGAGTTGGATTGAAAACCATTTTTTAAAAGAAATCACCCGGGCAGTGCGAACAGTAACCGGAACAGAGGCAAAAATAACTTTCAGTATTGACCCGGAGCTTTCCGGCCACCAGAGACGAACCAGAATGGATTCGAAAGCATCCGTCGCTCTGAACCGCGAAAAAGCCGGCCCGGGAAAAAACGCCGCCATGGGAAGCGGCAGAAAAAAACTTAAACTTTCTCTTGAGACTTTTGTTGTTGGCTCCTCGAATGAGCTGGCCTACAACGCCGCCAAGGTAGTCGTAAATGAACAACAAAGCCCTTTTAATCCGCTGTTTATTCACGGAGGATACGGGGTTGGCAAAACACATCTGCTGCAAGGGATTTGCAATGCAGTGTGCGAAAAGCGCCCCCAGACTAATTGGCTGTATCTCTCAGCGGAGGATTTTGTCAATCAGTTTGTGCTGGCCTTGAAGACAAAAAAGCTGGAGGCTTTTCGTCGACGAATGCGGCAAACGGATTTGTTGGCAATCGACGACATTCACTTCTTGGCCAGTAAGCCTTCGACACAGGAGGAGTTCCTACACACATTCAATACGATAAGTCTGGCCGGCAAGCAGGTGGTGCTGGTCTCCGATGCACATCCGAAAATGATTGGACAGATCTCCGAAAAGCTCGTCAGCCGCTTCGTCTCCGGAATGGTTGTAAAAATTGACGCTCCTGATTTCAAAACCCGCAGCCGGATATGCAGGCAGTACCTCAAAAGCCAAAACTTAAAATTCAAATCTCAAAACGCGCCAATCTCCGAAAGCGTAATAACATACATCGCCGAAAATCTCCGCTCAAACGTTCGCGAGCTGGAAGGGGCCTTGCTCAAGGTAATTGCCTTCTCGGCCCTTAAAAACAATAAAATCACGCTCTCTATGGCCAAAGCCGTTCTTACCGAACATCTGGACAGGTGCGACCCTATTGTCCACGTTTCCGATATCGAGACGACCGTGGCAGCTTATTTCGGAACAACACCCACAAAGTTACACTCGTCAAAAAAAGACCGAACTGTCGCTATGGCCCGCCATTTCAGTATGTATCTCACAAGAAAGCACACGAAGATGTCATCCTCCGAGGTCGGAAGATTTATGGGCAATAAAAATCACGCCACCGTTTTAATGGCATGTAAAAAAATCGAAGATATGCTAAAGCGAAATGCTGAGTGTAACTGGCAGGTTCCCGACGGAAACAAAGTCTGCAAAGCCAGAACAATTCTCGCCCAGCTCGAAGCCGGCCTCTAAACACCCGACAATTGTCTCAACGGAATATTTTTCATTTGCCTTTATATTCTATGTTGCTTATCCGGAATACATAAGCGTATTGGCTCTGTATCCTGTTCGTATCGAACTCTGGAACAGTTATCACCAGATTGTTGTTATCCACCTCCCAAGCCATCTTTTCTCCCGTTCCCAAAAAGGTGATCTCCGTGTCGATGTCAGTCCTGACATTCTTCAGGGTTAGCTTTCTGCCGGGCCGCCTCGGTGTAATCGCGTACAGATTTCCATTCTTAAAAGTGAACAGAACTTCCTTAAAAGCCTGCCCCTCAGGCGAAGCAACGGTTTGTTCTAAGATATTGAACTTGGACATGTATTCCTTTCTCTCGGTCTGCGGGACACTACCCGCACTCCACTGGCAGGGCACCTTCCACATTCTTGTACCGTAGATGGCTTCACCGTTGGCCTTCAGCCACGCCCCGATGTCCAGCAGGCGTTCCTGCATAACCACAGGAATCTTGCCGTCAGCGCTCGGCCCGATATCCAGACAGAGGTTCCCTCCCCGACTCACGACATCAATCAGCATCAGAATCAGTTCCTGAGCGGTTCGATAGTCTCCCGCATCTTCGGCACGGTTGTAGCCGTAAGAAAAACCCATGCCCCGGTTCTCTTCCCAGGGGTGAGTGTCATCATCCATACCTGAACCGTATTCGGTCGTATAGAATCCGCCGTGTTTGTGCCGAATTCCTTTGCCCCAGCGGTCATTGATGACCAGGTCCTTTTCATTCGGTGCATTGTTGAACAGCCAGGCTAATAGTTCGGGACTTCTCCACTTCTCCCAGCTCATCTCCCACTCGCCATCCGACCAGATTATGTCCGGGCGATATCTCCTGGCAAGGTCTTTGAACTGCGGAAACATGTGCTCGGCGACAAAGCGCTGTTTATCGCTTTGCCACAAGGGATGATACCATTCATACAAAGAATAATATAGCCCGACCTTGATGTTCTTCTTCCGCATGGCTGCGGCAATATCACCCACAATGTCTCTCTTGGGGCCGACCTTCACCGGGTTGTAATTCTCGCCATAGGTCTGCTCTGCTTCCCGGCTGGGCCACATCGTGTACCCTGAATGATGCTTGGTGGTAAATACAATGTACTTCGCCCCGGCCTTCTCAAACAGCTCGGCCCATTCATCCGGATTCCACAGCTCAGCTTTGAACATAGGGGCAAAGTCCTTGAACTCAAAATTCTTGCCATAAGTCTTGACATGGAAATCGTGAACCTTGCCCTCAAATGATTTCTGCCGGAGCCAGTATTGATACCATTCCGAATAGTTACCCTTTGGAGTCCACGCCGGAACCGAATATAAGCCCCAGCAAATGAAAACACCGAACTTGGCATCTGTGAACCACTGTGGAGTTTTCCGCCCGTCGATAGACTCCCAGTTCGCCTCATACCGCTGCCCTCCGGCTGCGAAGCCCGTTTGCACCAGGATACCGAATAAACACAGAACGCTTATGATTCTTCTCATCTTCAAACTCCTTACCGAACCCCAAATCTTTGGCCACAAATACAGACTCAGCCCCTGCCAACAATTCTACATTCTAAATTCTACCTACTGCCTCGCTTTATTGCTTGGAGTAGTGTCTGCTGGTAAATCACCAAGAGCGAACTGAATACCTGCCAGATAATGCTGAAGTATCGGCCGATTCCAGAATGTCTGCGGATTATGGCCCAAAAAGCTATAAAATACCCGCCCTTTTCCATAG
>DAOUVA010000079.1 GCA_030667885.1 Phycisphaerae bacterium | reverse complement strand
GGCAGGCATCAAAATTGCCAGCAGCAGAGCAATAATAGCAATCACCACCAATAGCTCTATGAGAGTGAAACCGCGCATAGAGTACTTATGACGGGTTCTTTTTTTGTGATTGTTCATAGGCTTGTCTCCTATGGTTCTTCCTAAAGCTGTAACAATTTTTTTCGAACTGATGTTTTCCCAATGCGATTGGTTATCCAGGTTGCAGTGAATATCAGCTTAATTCATAACCTCAGAGTTGTCCATAAAATAAGGGGGCCTCTAAAAATTGTTTTTGTTACGAGAACGTGCGAAATATTCTCGGGCAAGGCGGGCAGAAAAATCGTCACCGCCGGCTTGTGCGCACTTGGCATAAAAAAAGCCCCACAATTTTATTGCGGGGCTGAATATTTTAAGAACCGGACAATATTATCGATCCTCCTTAAAACCTGTCCTCCTTATCGCCTGTGTACCAACTTAACGGTACATCATCTCCCGTAGTCTCTTCAATAGAAGTAACGTGTGCATCAAGCCATAGAACATTAGTTCGTCCGCCGGTCCTATCATCGTCGCTGTATCTGACATTGTGTCTGAAAATCTGCCGATAGCTATAGGCACGACTGCCCCCTGATCGATAGCTGGTGAGATTCATACTGCCGGGATTGTTATTATTATGAAGGCAATCGCTGGTCCCGCCATCCGGTCTTGGTTCAGCGTGGTCGTGACAATAGATGAATTCTGAAAGGCGGTATATATCATTCGTATTGCGGCCCCTGGCTCTCTCATGATGGTTCAGACCAAACGCTGCGTGCTTAATTATGTAAGAAGAGTCGGAGGCTTTATCGCTTCCACTATAATCATATATCAATCGAGCATTAGTAGCAGTTTGAAAGCTTGGACAGCCGAATATCTTCGTCTGGCCTTTAATGTAGTCTTTGTAAAAAATGCCCCAATAAGTACTGCTGGAACCGGCTCTTCGATAAGTAACGTCGTCGTTCTCGAACCACCGATGTTGGTTAGAACTCTGGGTATCGGGGATTTTACGCTCATAGTCGTCAAGGTACATTACCACGGCCAATCCCACGTTCTTCAAATTCGACTTGCAGGCAGTTTCGCGCGCTATCTCCTTGATCTTACCCATCGCTGGCATCATGATTGCCAACAGTACGGCAATAATAGCGATCACCACCAATAGCTCTATTAATGTGAATCCTCTTTTGGTGCGATTGGCAGGACTTTTCTCATAAGCTTTCATCGATTTGTCTCCTTAAAATTGTGTAATGCAAAACAATAGTTTTTGAAATAGAGTGCTTCTACTAACAACCGTTTAGTAAAGAAGCGCAAATTAAAACTCCTTAACGCTTTATTCTACTATAATATTGGAAAAATTTCAAGGGACTTTTAGTAAAAATTTAGCATATATTTGCACTTTTTCAGTACTGAAGTAGCGATGGTATATAAGCAATTGTTTGTGTTTATTGGGAATGAGCGAGCGATTGTCGTGGACATGTCGTGGCGTAGATGAGGTTGATGTTTTCTTGGAATTGAGAAAAGCCTTGATTCCATTGTAATAACAATAGGTTTCTTGTGGCGGGACTTTTTGAAGTAACTCCTGATTGTCAGTGATATTTTGACAGGCCTTTAATCCGAATATCTTTGAAGCATGAGACAATGATGGGCAATGTAAAGCTAAGGGCGGAATGTTTTTTATAATTTCCAATTTCTTGGATTGTGATTTACAATTGGAGGTTATTCGCAGGGGGGCGTTTGTCGTTCAGTATATAGCTGGTAGAAGAAAGGGTAAATCTTATTGAAGGAGAGATAAAATGAAACAGACATACAGAGCAATAGTTATACTACTTGCAGCAGCAGTGATTGTAAGCCTTTTCGGCCTCGCAGACGGTCAGGGTGGTCGGAATAATCCATCAGGCCTGCGACTGGCGGGGGCGCGTGCCGTTATCGACGCCGGCCGTTATCTTTCTATCCAGGCCGCGATAGATGCGCTGCCGGATCAGGGTGGTGTTGTGCATCTGCCGCCCGGCACGTTCGAGATAAGTGAGCCGTTGAAAGTGACAAAGTCCGACGTGCTCATCGAAGGCTCTGGCACGGCCACACATATAAAGAACGTCAATACCGAAGGCAAGAGCGCTCTGATACTTCAACACCCGGGCGGAGGTGACAATAGACAGGCTGAGTTATGGCGGATTCAACTTTCTAACTTTCGCATTACGGGCAATGAAAAGAGCGGCCATGGCATCGAGGCAAATCGGATAAACGAAATCTTCATCGACGGCGTTACCGTAAGCTACCACGGCGGCGACGGTATTCGCCTGTACTTCTGTTATGAGGACCCGCGTATATGCGATTCGCTGATGACTTATAATAAGAAGACGGGGCTTAACGTCATTGGCTGTCACGATGTTGTTGTCTCGGCGAACCAGTTCGAAGAAAACCACGATGCCCTCAGGTTTATCGACGGCTTTAACCTTTGCATGACCGGCAATAATCTCGACGACCATTTGGGCAATGGTGTTGTGATTGAAAATACCTACGGCTCGGTCGTCTCCGGCAATATGATAGAAGAATGCGCAGGGGCTGCTATCGTTCTCGACAGGGACTGTTACGGTATTGCCCTTAGTGCCAATGTGATAGCGCACAACAGTTCCGGCGGAATTGACCTGCGCGATGCCCACGGCTGCGCCGTCAGCGCCAACACATTTACTATATCCGGCCCGGACGCTCTGACCATCGGGCCAAACAGCGGGCGCATTACAGTTACGGGAAATAACTTTTCCAACAGCTATCTTGGCGAAGGTAAGGTAAAGCGTGCGGCCAATGACCTGACGGCCGCCGGTATGGTTCTCGATGGCACGTCCGATGTCACGGTAGTCGGTAACCTTTTTTCAAGCGTCCGGCCAAAGGCGCTAACCATCAAAAGCAAGCCGAGCAAACGTGTTCTGTTCAGTGATAATGTTCTGGTTGATGTTTCCAGCGACCATAAGAAATTAGGCTCATCTTTAGTCAAAGATAATCTTGAGGTGGCCCGTTAAAAGTGAGGAGAAAAGGTAAAATGAAGCTGACAAAAATAATGTTAATGTGGCTGTTGATTAGTTTGTCTCTGGCCATTGCCCAGATACAGGCGGTTGAAATGGGACCTGTATATCCGGGCAAGGATTGGGTGACTAAAAGGCCTGAGCAGCTCGGTCTGAATGCAGAGAAGCTGAAGGAATTGGCTGATTATGCAGGAGGCTTCGGCTGTGTGGTGCGGGGCGGGTATTTGGTTTATTCGTGGGGCGATGCGAGTAAGCGAAAAGACGTTGCATCGGCGGCAAAACCTTTGTATGCGCACTTTCTGTTTAAGGCCGTCGAGGACGGCAGGATTCCCAGCCTTGATGAGCCTATTTACAAGTGGCAGCCGAAGTTGAACCAGATTAACAAAGCCCTTGGTTATAAAGACCGAAATATCAGATGGCGAGACTGTGCTAACCAGACATCATGCTATGGTCTTACAGAAAAGCCCGGAACAGCCTATGCTTACAACGACTGGCAGATGGCCCTGTTCTGGGACACGCTGTTTCAGAAGGTCTATAGCGCCAGCTTTGAGACCGTGGACGCGGATGTTTTCCATCCCGGACTTACTGATCTTATTCAATGTCAGGACAATCCGACGTTTATTGCTTTCGGCGTCAAAGACAGGCCCGGCCGGCTGGCGATTTCACCGCGCGATTTTGCGCGTTTCGGATTGTTATATTTGCGTAAGGGCAGGTGGAAAGATAAGCAATTAATCAGCCGTGAACATGCGATAATGGCAGTAACGAGTTCCCTGCCGAATTCAATTCCGCGGGCAACCGGTAAGGCCGCCGAGATGATACCCGGCCAGCGTTCGATAGGCTCGAAGAACATACCGGATAATCAGTGCGACCATGTAGGCAGTTATAGCTGGCTGTGGTGGACTAATGGTATCGATAGGGAAGGCCGGCTGCACTGGCCTGATGTGCCCGTAGATACGTACGGCTGTTTCGGCCACGGCGGGCCCCGTGCTATGGTTGTTATGCCAAGCCTGGATTTGATTATTAGCTGGAACGACGCAAAAATCCGCAGCAGCGAAATGGAAAACCACGCCCTGAAGCTGCTTAAAGATTCAGCGACGGCATCGGCGCCGAATTAGCTGTATATATAAGGCGAATTGAGAAATAATGTAATGGAAAATGAAGAGAGGAATGAATCCGATGAACGATGTTAGAATTTTTACGACGCCGATTTTAGATGGGATTAAAATCACCGAATATAAAGGTATTGTGATTTCGCACAACGTTCGGGCGGTCAATGTCATCCGCGATTTCTTCACTTCTTTTCGTGACATCTTCGGCGGACGCTCGGAGTCATATCAGGACGTTATGAAGGCAATGCAGGATGATGTTATCGCCGAGGCAAAAGAAGAAGCGGCCAGACTCGGCGCCAATGCCATCGTTGGTTTTTCTCTGGATTATGATAACGTCGGCTCAAAAAACAAATCGCTTTTGATGGCTTCCGCAAAGGGAACGGCTGTCGTGATAGAATAATATAAAGTCTGCCGGACCGCTGTCCCCGATTGTATCGGAATTCGCGGCCCGGCTTTGTTATAAGTTCATCCGATGATTGATTCCTTTTGTTCCGAGCGATGTTTCTCCCTCAACTCTCTTTGCTGCTTCTCTATTTGAGGAATCAATATCTTAAATACAGATTGGATTTCCTGCACGTGCTTCTTGGGAAGCACAATCTGCACCGCCAACTTGCCCTCGTCTGTAGTCCGGCCTGCAAAGGCGATGTTACTCTTGCTCGCAACTTGGAGTTGAGTCCTGTCAAAGTCTTCCGGAAGAGGCATAAAACCCAAAGCCATTGTGATTGCACGGACATAATTTATCGTACCGATTACGTCGGCTTCCTCGCTCTCGCCAATCGCCTCCAGGGCAGTCCTTATCTCCGAGCTGATTTGCTTGGGACCCCCGGACCTGACCTGGTCTATCAACTCACGGATCGTCTCGTCGGCATTGCTGCCAACGGCATACACGCAGTTTCCCTTTGCGAATGCCCAGCGGTAATCAAGACCGTCACCGAACATCTTCTCGAACATCTGGGCCTGCATATCGTCGCCGCCGCCGGTTTTGAATGCCACTTGAGCCCCGCCGATTTGGACGCCTTTGTAGGTGCCCGCATCATCGTCGATTTCGACCTCCATTTCCATGCCCATGCCTTGATACAGATCGGCAAAGGCCCCTTCTTCCATCAATCGCAGCTCCTTTTCGAGCACCTGCTCGAACGTTGACGGGTCCTTGACCTCGATGACATACTTGCCCACAAACGGCGGCGAGAGTTCGCTATTGATGCCGAATGTCATTGCCACCGAATCACCCATAGTGTCGATACCTTTGGTCATCAATCCCTGCAATTGTTCGAGGTCCGCCTCTGGCAGCCCCCCGGGAATCATCTTACCCATAAGCTTGAAGAGTTCCGAATAGCTGGTCTTGAGACTCTCGCGGTCGATTTTCGTGGCCACGTTAAACATCGCACCGTCTTCGAGATAGCCCAGCATGTTGTCGAGGTCACCCTCCATGTGTTCGCCCACGATCTTTGCCATCATGGAACCGCCAACGGGCTTTAGGCCTAAGGTCACGTTGCAAGCTTCGGCGCTTGGCGCCAGCGCCACCGTGACATTCTCGGTCCCTTCGAGCACCGTCTTGAGGATGCCGCCGTAGAAACTGACGATCCCGGCAGGATCCATCGGCATCTTTTCGCCGCCCTCTTTGGCCTTCTCTAATTGGGCCTTCATTTTCGCGAGCCCGCCGGAAAGAAACGGCTGGATCATTTGAGAGCCTTGCTTTACGTTCAAATACACCCATACCGGAGAGCTTGCGGCCTGTTTTCTTGCATCGGGATCGAGGCTGGCGCCAAGGCTGCGTTTCCTCCGGGTCATCAGTCTCTTGACCTTTATCAGATTCTCGCGGGCATTCGGCGGGCAAAGCAGAGCATACCGGCGGAAATTCGTCGCCAGGCCCTGAGCTTGGCCGTTGACTGCGATTGTCGAGATACCATCGTCATCAGGCTTACCGCAATTGAGATTTCGGGCAATGAACTTCTCGTATCTCGTAACCGGCAGCAGAGCACCGATGAACATATTACCCATCGGACCGCGACCCGCCGACTCCCCTGGAACGTTCAGGGCGAAGATCGCAATGTTGCCTTTCTTGTTGACGCCTCTGAGTTTATCGCCGCCGAGCAATCCGGTCAGCTTGGAAAGCAATGCGTCTTTAGGGTCAGTGCCGGCCGGCGCGACATCCTTCAGAAACGCATTGACTGAATTCAGAGTCCCGTTAAATTTGTTGATACGCACACAGAGCATGCTCTTGGCCGGGATTGCCCACATTATGCCGTCGGCCTGACTTTTCTTTGCCGACCCCATCGCCCACACACCACTGGCAGCTAATATAGCTGCCGTTGCCAACAAAACGCCCTTTCTCAGAATTCTTGAATTGAACATAATAGCTCCTTTCTAAATTGACCGACTTTTTCTGTTGTCCCCGTTACAATAATGATAACGCATGACCGCCGAAAAACTCATAATATATTTAAGAATTCGAAGATATTTTGGCAATCTTCCCGGAGATATGGATATAGTTACCCTTAAAAAGCGGTTTCAAAACTGCTTTCGTCGCGAAAACGAGTGAAATTTTTGTTAATTGCAGACCCGAAAGATAAACCTTATCCTGAAAATCCCAAACTCATAAAGGGAAATGCTGTTTGTTTCTCCCTTTGTAATTTAGAAAAAATCAATATGGACATTTAAGTAGGAACAGGTATTATATTTTTTCATTAGTTTTTATTATCGAAAGTGAGGTGTAAGTTATGGAAAAACTTTATGAGCAATCGGAGACCGGCTGCTGTCTGCGATTTGATCCCGGGCCGTGGGATGAGAAAGAAGTAACTTTTGACAATAAGTTATTTATTAAGGACCATGTGAAAAGTTTTTTTCACATCCCGCTTAACTTCGGTAAAGTAATGGTAAAGAATATGGAATTGATTCAAAAGGCCGAGGCTCTTGAGCCTGAACCTCTTATGCTTTCGGATGAGAAATCTCTTTGGGGTGCTGATATATACATTGCGGTCTCTAAAGAGGTGCCGGGTGCTGAGACGGCAAGAATATCGGGGACTTTTCTGGCGAAGGTTTTTGAAGGGCCGTATAAGAACGCCGGGGTGTGGGCGAAGGAAATGAAAGAACACGTTGAATCAAAGGCCAAAGAGCTTAAGAAGATGTACTTTTTCTATACCACCTGTCCGAAGTGTGCTAAAGTTTACGGCAGGAATTACACCGTTATCCTGGCGCAGATTTGAGTTTACATACGTCTACTATAAATTGAGAGGCTGAATATCATGTTTGGTGACAGTGCAACAGCTATAACAATCCTTTTTATTATCTTTGCCGCCGGCCTCGGAGCTTTTATAAGAAAAAGAAGCCGAGATAAGTGCCTGAGAGATTTCGAGCAGAATATGGTGACCTTAGAGGACACCGCCGGTAAAACAATATGGGGTAAATTGAGGGTCGAAAATACCGGGCTGGAGTTTGTATATCCTCAAAAACAAAAAGACGAAGACGGACACGATGAGGCCAGCTATATCCTGTATAAATATGAGTATCCGAAGATTGGGCTTGTAATCAGGTTCCATGATGAACTCAGCGATGAAAATAAGAAGGCCAGAGAAAAAGAATTGGAAAAAACGTATCATCCCGAATGGGACCGCAGGCTCAAAAGAAAAACGCTGAACGTTCTGCGGACGGTCAGGGACTCTGTGGTGGAGATTGTTAATCTGGTAATCAGCCAGGCTAAAAAGGCCACGCCCGCCGGCAAGGTGCTGACCTCTCAGGACAAATATGTATCCCAGATGAAACAGGAGCTTATGGGTTCGGTGGGGACATCTTTTGAGCCTTTGCTGGAACAATATATCGGCCATAAGGTTGTGCTCGAAATGATTAAGGGTGATAAGATATTCGAATACTGCGGGGTGTTGAAAGAGTACACTGCCGAATTTATCGAGATAATGGACGTCAATTACAAAACAACCGAAGACCAGCAGGCAAGAACAGCCGACCTTGTAGTGCCTCGAAAACTCGGGCTAATCAGGCATCTCGGAGAATAATTTCGTATTGCGTATTGTGCGGGCGTCTTAAACTGGCATTTTTACACGGTTAACAAACATATTTTTCTCCGTACGCCACCAATAATCTTACGAAATACACCTTGATCCGCAGGTTGCGCCTTTCTTCATCCTATGATCCAATTTGTGAAATCCCTTAATTTCGCATTATTCTAATATCCTTGCAATCAACCTGAACAATCGGCATTACCCCGTCTTAACCGGCAGGAAATCTCAACTTTTCCATACTGGCTGATTTAGTATCCTCAAACCAGGCAAAAGAACGAGCATCAGCATCCCTGATTGATACATGCGTGGAGCAATCAATATCTATACCGTCTTTGTTTCCGGTAATCCCTTTGCCGTCCGGCTTACGGCAATGAATAGTTACATTAGTAATATCAATCTTTTCGCAATGATCATAATGACTGGTCCAGAATGCGGCATTGCGCAATGTTATCCCCCGAACACGAATATTCTTAGAATTGACAAACCGAACCAATGCCGGACGTATATTTATTGTCGCCTGCCTCAGTGCGTCACGGTCGGTTCGGTTCGGCGGCGTCCTCCGAAGATGGCGGTGGGGATTGCCGTTGATCTGTGGCCTCATTATCCGGCCAGGCTCCCCAGCCGTCATGCGGATACAAGGGCTGGGCCGGCATGTGCCTCGCCATCAGCATCAGGCCGCACCAGGCGACCGTGCACGTCACTACGCCGACAACCACGCCCACCTTCAGCCACTGTGCGAAATTGATGCTTCGGCGGTGCCGTTTCTCGAGCATCCCCACTGCGATGACGTTCGCGGCCGAGCCGATCATTGTCACGTTCCCGCCCAGGCAGGCCCCGAACAACAGCGCCCACCACAGCGGTGTCGCCTGGAGTTCGCGGACGACAGGCACGAATGCCGCCACGAACACGACATTATCAACAAGCGCAGAACCGATGGCCGAGATCCCGAGCATTACCGACAGCAGCAGCACCGGACTGCCGTGGAAGGCCGACGCGAAGTCCTCCGCAATCCGCGATGCGACACCCGTATGTTCCAGGGCCCCGGCCTTGGCAAAGAGCATCATAAAGAAGAGCAGCTCCCACCAGTCGACCTCGACTTCGATGTAGTGCTTGGCGCGTTCATGACGCCATACCATCAGCACGCCGGCTATGGCAAGAGGTGCCGTCATCAGCAACGTGTTCTGTTCCAGCCCAAGCAGCATCTCGAGCCGGTGGTGGATCGCGATTATACCCACAGTGATGGCGAAGATGGCCAGACCCCGGCGGTAGGGCACATGAACGAGCGGACCGAGACCCAGCTTCAGCCGGCGACGTTCATCGAGCCGGTCGGAAAGCTCCTGTATCTCTCGCCGGAACCAAAGCAGTAGCACACCCATTGCCGCTACCAGGCAGGCAATCATGACAGGAAATGCCCAAACGATGAAATCCTCGAACGTGAATCCAGCCCTGTGACTTATTAGCAGGCCGACAGGATTCCCAATCATTGTGCCCGCCGAACCGATGTTCGTCGCCATGACCGCCATAATGAGGAAGGGCGTGGCTGGGACCCGGAGCGTGTCGCAGACCTGGAAGACGAGCGCGCATACAAATACGATAGACGTGATCTCGTCAACGGCGCATGCCAACAGTGCCGACAGCACCATGACCGTGAGAGTGAAGGCGATCCCAGTCATGCGATGCGTGTTTACAATGATCTGGATGATCCAGGTGAAGAAGCCCAGCTCCTTGAGCACGCCAACCGTGACCATCATGCCCACCAGGAAGAGGATCACGGGTAGTTCGCAGGACTCCACGAACCGGTCAAGCGTGAGCACGTTAAAGGCAAACAGCGTGGCGATGCCGAGGAACGCCACGGCTAACCGAAACTTCCAGAAGAGCAGCGTTGCCAGTACTGTCATGGCGAACACCGTGCAGGCAAGCATCTGCGGTTTTGTATAGTCATAGGCGTGCACAAGCATGAATATGCAGGCGCTTAAGAATAGGATCAGCAATCCTCTGAAGAATACCTGTCTGGGCGTCAAGCCCTCTCGTCGGATGGATGGCATGTGAGTTTACTCCCGTAGAACCTTGGTAATGAAGTCCTCGATGGCGATCACGCCCACAAGGTTCTCGCCACTTACAACGAGTACCTGTCGGACGTCGCGTTTGCACATGCCCTTGGCTACTTCGATGGCCGGCGAATCATCGGTGACCGTGATGTAGTCGTCACTCATGATGTCGGCCAGCCACGTCTTGCCTTCGTTGCGTAACAACTCCACGAACGGCTCGAAGTTGATGATGGGCGAGAGATCCTGCATCCACAGGATGTAGTCGGGCAGACAGACCTTGAGAAGGGCGTCGGCAGTTACGAGTCCTACGAGTTTGCCGTCATTGTCGATTACCGGCAGGTCTGCACACTGGTGTCGGACGAACAGGTCGATGGCTGTCGAACAGGTATCGTCGGAACGTACACTGACAAACTTCCGCCGCATGATGTCCCCTGCACATACGTAGTCGGGCAGGAGGAGGCCGTCCCGGTCGAAGAAGTGCCAGACCTTCTCGCCGCTGTCCAACTCGGCAACTTTGTCCGACGTTCCTGGGGCCTGCAGGATCCGGGCAAGGGAACTGAGGGCTTGCAGCCATGCTGCGGGCGAATCGTGCGGAGTCAGCACGAGGACAATCAGCTTGGCCAGGCCGTCGGCTTTGTCTCTGAAGCGGATGCCCTTGCGCGACGTGGCAACTGTGACCACGAGGCGCTGAAGACCACGGATGCGGGCGTGCGGAATCGCAATCCCAGGGGCAACGACGCTGGGCTTCTCGTTCTCGCGTGCGATGACTTGCTTGGCCACGGCGTCCAGTTCGCCGTGCTCCAGTGCCGGACCCAACGCATACACCATCTCCCGGATCAGCGCATCGCGTTCGGTTAGCGGTGTATGGCAGAGAACCTGGTAGGGCGTGAATAGTGCAGAGAAACTGACGCCGTTCATCGATTCGGGCATACTGTTTTCCTCTCCGTGTGGCATGTTAG
>DAOUVA010000260.1 GCA_030667885.1 Phycisphaerae bacterium | reverse complement strand
GCGACCGAGGCGGATTTGGGGCTTCGGCCGGTCGCAAAGGCGTTGGGGGCGGGATCGTTTATGATATAGATTTTGGGCATTGCAGGCAGGCCTGCGGCGATTTTCATTTCTTCGACTATGTTGAACAATTGAGGATGCACGTCGTGGGTAACTGGTTTGGCCTTGCTTGCGGCCAGAAGGATCTGGTCGCCGCTTGAGAAACTTATTAATGTAAGTACGAGCCAAATTGCTGTAGCAATTATCAGGCCGAAAAAACCGGCTTCGGGGTTGCCGCCAAAGAAAGCCATACCAATGACAAAGCCCAGGAGCATCAGTACAACGGCCATTAACACCATCAAAACGATGGAGCTTCTCTTGTTGGCTCTAATAAGTTCCCACATATTTTCGCTTTATAGTCCTACTAATGACACTTACAAACAAGTTTGAGGGCGCAATAACCCCTACCGACGCCCTAAACAAGCTTTAGGGTGCCACTAAAGAATTCCATTAACAATACAAAACTAAATAATAATTAAAAGCTTACCTTCGGGACTTCCCGCTCTGCGGCAATTTCAATCTCGAAGAAATCACGTTTGACAAACTTGAACATACCGGCGACGATGTTCGAAGGGAACATCTGAGTCTTGTTGTTGTAGAACAAGACCTGGTCGTTGTAGCTTTGTCTGGCAAAAGAGATTTTGTTCTCGGTGCTGGTCAGTTCTTCCTGAAGGGCCAGGAAATTCTGATTTGCTTTTAATTCGGGATAATTCTCAACGACGAGCATGAATTTACTGAGAGCTTCGCCGAGAGCACCTTCGGCTTTCGAGGCGTCGTTGACATTGTTGGCTCCCATAGCCTGGCTTCTTGCTTTTGTAATGGCCTCAAAAGTGTCACGCTCGTGCTTCATATAGCCTTTTGCGGTTTCGACAAGATTGGGAATCAAATCGTGCCGGCGTTTTAGCTGGACATCAATCTGAGACCAGGCATTTTCGACCTGATTTCGCAGGCGAATTAAAGCATTGTAGATGCCGATGGCAAAAATAATGAACAAGGCCGGACCACCAAGCAAGACCAGCATAAGAATAATGAGCAATGGTGACATAGGTTTTCTCCTTTTATTGAAGGTACTTAGCCTTTTTTATGATTTCAATTTTTTCATTACTAACGCTATGACAATAACAACAACAGCGACACCGATTAATACATAACTCGTAGTTCCCATAATTTTCTCCTTTCACTAAATGCGTTTTGTTATTTTTCCTACCTCGGTATTATACTCACTTTCTTTTTCGAATTCCCAGTTTTTTCCAGTCCGCCTGTGAGCCAGTCGAGAGTAAAGCTGGTAAAGATAATTTTCTCATACGGACTCTTTTGGCCGGCCTCGTATAAGCAGGAAATGTTGCCATTCGGAAGTATCGTCAGGCAGGAATATGCTGAGGGGCCGGCATAAATCAATTTTGAGACCGGCCATGACCTGCCCTCATCATAGCTCAGGCGGATTGTCATGTCCCGTCTGTCGCCTCTTTTGGCGTGTGCCGGGTTGGAAAACAGCAGGCGGTTCCTGTCTTGCTTCGAACGAAGAGTATAGCGCAGGAAACTTGCCTGACAGATTGGTTCGACCAACGCAGGGTCATGAGTAACTTTCGAGAAGGTGATACCGCCATCGGTACTGGTAGCGATGGCCCGCGTGGTTTTCGAACGGTCGTAGTTACGCATGTTGATCATCAGAGTGCCGTTGTCCAGCTCGACTACCTGGCATTCGTTGACTTTTGGACTGATAACACCCCCGATATACCATGTTTTGCCGTGGTCGTCGCTGATTATTACGTGTGAATTGTATCCATCCGGGTCATCCGCGGAGACGATGCTGTGGTCGCAGGGTATGACCATCCGTCCTTTCCATGGGCCTTTTTGCAACTGGATACCCACGCCCGGGCCGGTGGCGTACCATCGCCATTCGGGTCGTTTGGCTGTTGCGGTTATCTCGACGGGCTTCGACCATGTGAGACCGTCATTCTTACTTTGGCTCACCCAGACACGGCGTGTGTCCCTGCTGGTGTTTTTTTTAATTTCCCCCTCGCGGTCGTCGCCTCGGTTCCAGGTCATCAGCAGCCAGATGGTACCGGTCTGCCGATCCACGACTGGGCAGGGATTGCCGCATGTATTTTCTCTGTCATCCCAGACGACCTGCCGTCTGCTCCATGTCTTTCCATTATCGGCGGAACGCTTGACAAGCAGGTCGATGTCGCCGCTATCCGATCCGCCTGATTTACGTCCTTCGCAAAATGCCAGCAGTGTTCCCTTTTTAGTTGTCACAAGGGCGGGGATGCGATAGGTGTGATAGCCGTCTTCGCCGCTTACGAAAACGTCGGTATTGTGCAGTTGCTCAGGTGACGTTAATTCTTCGGATACCGCCGGGACGCTGGAGACAATGCAAGCGAGCAATAAGATGCAAACCAGTTGTTGTGCGGGCCTTTTCACAATTGTTACCTTAAATTTAATCTGTCTGACCATGTCCAAACATATCGGTCAGGAGTTTTTGGATTTTATTGTCTTTGTCTAAATGTGCTCTTTCGAAGATATCATGCAGTTCACCTCTATCGAACCAAAGGCCATCGGCCCTGCGGCATTTGTCGATGAGCAGATTGGGTTTTGAAGAGCCGACGATGACCTTGTACATTTTTTTTCTGCAAATGGGACATTTTCTTATTTTTTCGAGGGATTTGGAATCGATTTTGAATGAGTTGAGTAGCTGTGCCGCCTTTTCCGGTTCGCCGAGCAGGAGTTCAAGCTCACCTGCGTCGAGCCAGATGCCCCCGCAGTCGGTGCAGTAGTCGATTTCGACATCATGGAGTTCGAGGGTAATCATCGCATTTGTGCAAACCGGACAATCCATAATTAAATACCTTAAGACTAATTTTCTACGGCCAGCTTCGCGAAATCAGTGGTGAAAATCTATGATATCAACGGAGCAATTCTACTATTAAGACGCAGAACATTATAGAAAAATTCAAATATTTAATTTATTTATTTTACATATTCAGTTTTTTTCTGGTGTTCCTGATGTTGGCAAAACAACCGATTGTAATTTTATATCGTCGAGGTCGTGACGTCAAGAAGTGAATATATAGAAACCGCTTCTAACATAAAATTTGCGATATTGTTCCTTCGGATGGACTTCAGGACACTGGATTCGCTATGCATTGTGGATTGTAATTTCTTAAGATAATTGAAAACAAACCTTGAAGCAATGCTCGGATAAACTATAATTTGTAAAGAGGGGTGATACAGTACACTAATCTCGAAATAGGGAAGAAGATTGCATGACCGATAATAAAGGCCCTGTCATTGCCAGGAACTTCATGAAAAAGTTGTCGAGAGGAGCGGTTGAATCCATTCCGCTTGGGGGGACACTTCTGGAGCAGGTGATTTGCAGAACTCTTACCGGTGAAGCGGCCAACAAAGAGACGGCTAAGTTGCATTCGGCTTTCTCGGGAGTTTTGGAGAAGTTCAAAGGACAAGATGTCAGGCTTGTTGATATTATAGGCGAGCTGGAAAAGGAGGTTGCTCTTAGGGATGAAATAAGAGTTGAGATGGGCAAAATTGCGGCACTCCTGGAAGACCCTGAAAATGCAGAGATTTCTGAAAGACTGGCAAGCGCTGTTGAAAATATGAGTGTTGCGGATATGTTTGTCAATAATCTTCCCTATCCATTGATAGGGAAGTTGCTCAAAGGGCGAGAGAATGAAGTGGAGAAATTGCGTTATGAACTTGAGGCGGGAAGGGTGGTGACAATTTCTCATGAGGAAGAGGTCTATAAAGCCGGTGGTGTGGGCAAGACGCGGCTGGCGGTGGAATACGGCTGGCGGGCACTCGAAGCGGGGCGATACTGGGGGGTATTTTTCGTACTTGCGGATACTCAGGGTAGTCTAAATAGAAATCTGGCCGGCCTTGCGGGTGAGCATTTGTTGAACCTGCCGGAACACAATATCCCGGAGCAGCCTGTCATTATTGAGGCGGTGTTGCGGGAGCTTGAGAAGCACACGGATTGGCTTTTGATACTCGATAATGTGGACTCGAAAGATATGGCCAAACGATTGTCTGAGGAGGTGCTTTCACGGCTGGCAGCCGGGCATGTGCTTATAACTTCCTGTCGGTCGGACTGGCCGGATAAAATTGCGAATTTGCAGATAAATGGCTTGAATGAAACAGACGCAGCCGCATATCTGCTGGAGAGAACTGAAGGTGAGCGGAAGATGCTGGGAGATGATGCGGGATTTTCCGGCGAGGTCGCTAACAAGATTGGCGGATATCCTGTGGCATTAGAGCAAGCCGCCTGTTACATTAATCGATGTCGTATGGGGTTCGGTGACTTCTTAAAGGATTTTGACAAATCCGGAAAGAAAGTTCTTTCGAGGCACAGAGGAGATTTGATTAAAAACCCCCCAGCAGTTCTGGCTACCATTCAGACAATTGAGGAGTTGCTCGGTGCGGCCGAGCATAGTATTCTGCGGTTAGCCTGCTTTTTCTCACCAGAGCCGATACCTGTGGCACTTTTTGAAGCGCAGGCGGAGAGAATTAGCGAGGCGGCCTGGTTGCTGCCCAGGGAGATGCGGGCCGAATTTAAATCTGTCGGTAGTGAGTGCAAATTAGATGTCCGTGATTTGCTGTCCGAATTGGCTAAGTGGTCTCTGATAACTCTTACGGATGACGGCTTTACTGTCCACAGAGTGGTTCAGGAATGTATTATAAGCGGCATTGCAAAGGATAAGCGTAATGCCTGGCTTGAGTTAGCGCTGCATTTGATGAACGGCTATATTTGCGGTGTCCCCAGGCCTGATGACGTCCGAGGCTGGCCTGTCTGGAATGGAGTTGAATCTCACGTAAGAGTTCTGGTGAGTCGTGCCGATGATTTTGATATATCCGAACCAACAACCCGATTAATGAATGAACTGGGTCTGTATCTTAAGAGCCGGGGACGCTTTTCAGAGGCTGAACTATTATATCTGTGGGCAATGGAGGTTGATGAGAAGTCGTTCGGGCCTGAGCATCCCAATGTTGCTGTTCGCCTGAATAACCTGGCCCAGTTACTCGAAAGCACGAACCGTTTCGAGCAGGCTGAGTTTTTAATGCAGCGGGCATTGGAGATTGATCAGAAGTGGTTCGGGCCCGAGCATCCCAAAGTTGCCGTTCGCCTGAACAATCTTGCGGAGCTGCTCAGGGCTACCAACCAATTAGGGCAGGCCGAGCCTTTGTTGCGGATGGTTATAGGGATTCTGGACAGAAACGGGGGCGAACGGCTTGAGAATTACTCTGCGGCGCTGAATAATCTGGCGCAGTTATTAAAAACAACAAATCACTTAGAGCAGGCTGAATCCCTAATGCGTCGGGCATTGGAGATTGATGAAAGAAACCTGGATGCCGACCATCCTAAAGTTTCTGTTCGCCTGAATAATCTGGCGCAATTGCTTAAAGAGATGAATCGCCTTAAAGAGGCTGAACCTTTGATTCGGCTGTCGCTGGCGATTGATGAGAAGACGTTCGGTTGTGACCATCCCCGAATTTCTGTTGGCCTGAACAATCTGGGGCAATTGCTTAAGAAGATGAACCGCTTAAGGGAGGCCGAGCCTTTGATGCGCCGGGCATTAGAGATAGATGAGAAATTATTCGGCCCGAACCATCCTGCCGTTGCTGTTCGTCTGAACAATCTGGCCCAGTTACTTCATGCGACGAAGCATTTAAGAGAGGCCGAGCTTTTGATGAGGCGTGCGCTGGATATTGATGAAAAGATGTCCGGTCCGGAGCATCCCAAAGTTGCTATTCGCCTGAACAATCTGGCGGGACTGCTTGAAGATACGAACCGCCTGGAACAGGCTGAGCCTTTGATGCGCAGGGCTGTAAAGATTCTGGAAAACCACGAAGGTGAGCCGCCCGGCAGTTATGCAGCGGCCCTGAACAACCTTGCGAATTTGCTGAAGGCGACAAATCGCCTCGATGAGGCAGAGCTTTTAATGCGTTGTGCGCTGGAGATTGACGAGGGATTGTTTGGGCCCAACCATCCAAATGTAGCTGTTGACCTGAACAATCTGGCCCAGTTGCTTAAAGAGACGAAGCATATTAGAAAAGCCAGGCCTTTGATGCGCCGGGCTCTTCAAATTCTCGAGGACAGTCTGGGCCCGGAGCATCCCAAAAGTAAGGTCGTAAAAAGAAATCTTGAGAGCTTAAAATAGCTAATGGATGCGTATTTTGGTGGCGGTTACTTGTGCTTTTCCTTTATCTGAGCCGGTTTCACGGTTAAAACAGGCGGGTATTCACTCAAAGATTCAAGCGGTGATATGCCGATAATATTCATTGGAGTAGAAATATTTGTCCTTGACGAGAGCAATCTAATTGATTATTGAATGATAATTATTTGAAATCAATAAACTTAAGGGCACGGGTAAATGATAGTTGACTGCCATACACATATAAGTTGTTCTACAGATGAAGTTGAGATGTCTGAGCATTT
>DAOUVA010000343.1 GCA_030667885.1 Phycisphaerae bacterium | reverse complement strand
GAACTTGCCTTATCCCCTCAAGCCCGGCCTCGCGAAACCAGCCTACCGCATTTCGTACAGCTTCAATAATCTCCGGCCCCGGCTCATCGATACTCATCAGAAATCTGACAATACCTACAGACTCGGATCCGCTAATCGATACTAATTCGTAACTGCGAGCCTTCCTCGGAACCAACGTCTTCTCGTCATGCTGGGCACACCACGCCGTCTTCTTGCCATCGACGACTATTTGGCACTTCAAAATACATTCGAGTCCTTTCTGAACAGCATCGCGAGCCTTCTGCCTGCGGCTTTCATCAACGAAAGCATATTCGGGCTTTTTCCGGGCGATATCACGAAGCACACTCATTACCCCAACCATAGCCCCATCATTGAACGTGATATATCTGGAGTATCCTCTCGATGGGTAAGACTGAGGCCAGCCACCGTTATCGTACTGAGCTTCAAGCAGATAATCGATACCGCTGAGGGCGGCCCCCCTGACTCGCTTAAGCCCGGTAGCATTATAAACCTTAGATAAATACCTTATCTGCGTATGAGTGGCTCCGTTGTCAAAAGTAGAGTCTTTCCTTCCTTTAGCCTTGCGCAGCGTAGCTTTGTCCTGCTCGCTGAGAATTCCGGCCATTTCAACATTCTTAGCCCAGCCCCCGGTGTCCCGCTGATACAAAAGAACATTATCGGCAACCCGGACGGCTTCATCAGTTGCGTAAAACTCAGGGTCCTGGCTTAGACAGCGTCTCCATGAAATGGTCCCCACAGCATTATTTTGGCCTTGAGCATCAGATATAACCATCACCACAGCCAGACAAAGCAAGCCTGCTAAAATCCATCTTTCCACTTTTCTCATATCTTCTTTCATCCCAGTCAATTCTTACCTTGTTTTATCTTTCCTGACGATACCGACCCTCCGTTGGACTATAAAAACAATTGATTAACCGCAATCTGAGAAAAAATAAAGTCTTTTTTGCCGGAATGCTTGGCTTCGCTCCATTTTATTCTTATATTTTTAATAGAAAACAAGACTTCGCCGAGGAGAAACCGGTTGGCTTCAATTAATTGCACCGGACTGTAGTGTTTTCCGCTGGGTAGGAAATTGTAGTAACAACTATTTTTTCAAGAAAAGGACTGCGACCGCCGTCCTTTTTTTATGCCTTGTAATCGCCTGTTTTTACCATTACAATGAGCCAATTCTCGATTTTTTAATCATTCGAAATTGGTGGTTGAACTATGATATTACCCATCCGGACAAGTATTACGCCGCGACGGACGCCTTATATGAATTACGGCCTGATAGTCGTCAATGTCCTTATTTTTTTGCTTACGTACTGGCCTCATGAAACGTCCGCAGGATATGAAACGATACTTCGGCCGTGGGCTCTACAATTTCAGCTAATTCCCGCCCGCCCATATATTTGGCAGTTTGTAAGTTACGCCTTTTTGCATGGCGGTTTTATGCACATTTTCTTCAACATGTTCTTTTTGTATCTATTTGGCAATAACGTCAACGACAAGCTCGGCAATATTGGGTATCTATGCTTCTATTTGGCCGGCGCGGTCTTCAGCGGCATAGGCCATACCGTTATACATTTTTCCTCAAGCATCCCAACTCTTGGAGCCAGCGGAGCAGTTGCCGCAGTAACCGGTGCCTACCTGGTCTTATTCCCACAAACTTTAATAACCGTCTTTTATTTTTTCTTCTTCATCGGAATGATAGAGGTTCCCGCGTTATATTTTATCGTCCTTAAAATGATTATAATCGATAATGTAATCACCAGATACACATCTCAGGTCGCCTATGACGCTCACTTGGCGGGATATGCCTATGGCATTGCGGCCATGTTGGGTATGCTCGGGACCCGTTTAATCAGCAGCAGCAATTTCGACCTTTGGGCAATGATAAGGCAATGGAACAGGCGGCGTCAATTTCGTGATGTGGTATCGAGCGGCTACGACCCCTATACGGGCCGGACAGGAAACAAACAAATAAAGGTCAAAGAGGTCAAAAGCCCCGCCGAGCAACAAAAAGATGAAAAATCAAAAGAGCTTCGCAGCGAAATTAGCAAGCGGATCACCGAGCGAAATCTGCCCGCCGCAGCCGGACTTTATCTGGAACTTATGAGCCATGACAGCAACCAGATTCTGGCAAAACAGCATCTACTGGATATTGCCAACCAGCTCGCAGGTGATAATAAACCTGCCGAATCCGCCCAGGCCTACGAGCAGTTTCTCTCTCGTTACGGCAATTACGAATACGCTGAGCAAGTCGAGCTAATGCTGGGCATCCTGTATTGCCGTTATCTCAATAAGCCCACGCTGGCGATAAAATACCTCGAAGCAGCCGCAAAAAAACTAACCGACCCCGGCCAACTTAAAATGTGCCAGGATGAACTCGACCGGCTCAAGTAAATACTGCTATCATTGACCAAAGCAGGCGCTTAAAGGAAAATCAGAAAAAAGGGTAAAAAAAATGTCATTGCGACCGAGCGAAGCGACTGCGGCAATCTTCATTCCAATAGTAAATAGTCAATATTAAATATACTTTGTGAATACGTTCACATGCACAAAGTCTTTGCCTTAGCCCTATATTTTGCTGAAAAATAAAGACAGCATTCTCTAAAGATGTTTTTCAACGATGTCCAGCGTTTCTTCGACTTCTTCAGCCGAACCGAAGCCTAATGCAACAAGGTCGTTTTCTTTAATATTTTCCAATACAAATGGAATACCTTCACAGGGAGGAATACGTCCAGATGCCAATGTTTTCATAATTATAAAAGGTTTCGCAATGTTCTGAATAAGTTGAATTCGATCATCTACGGTTTCTTTTCCATCATATCCGGGATATACAAAGCCGGCTGCGTTTAATGGAAAAAGATAAAAATCAATTCCGTAATTCATCTTTTCGCATAGTTCAACTGTTGATACTTTATGAGTTGATATTCCCGCTATCAGATCATTCTCATGAATTCGATCTATAAGCGGCTTCAATCCCTTTATCTCTTCATCCTTTGGTGGCCTGTCGGCAAACTGGGAATGAATCACACACGCATCAGCTTTAATATCAAGTAAAAATTGCAATTTCTTTTGATGTGTTTTCAAATCGGAAGTCTCATCTATTCGTGTTGTCCCGATATATTGTATTTTCGTTTCCGATTGAAGTGATGAGACAATTTTCCATATCCGCTCATTTGCCGAGGATTCAACCGCATTAATTCCTTTTGAAAGGCAAAACTTAATCGTTTGTATAATGTATTCATCCTCAAAACGAGCAAGATATTCTTTATTCCTGGCCTCGCTAAAGTGTGAATGACCATAAAATGGATTCGAACCGCAAATTATTTTAGAGAATTTCTTCCCTTCTATATCAATTAACTTCACTATCTTCTCCTTATGTCATAACTAATGTGAAGACAACGGGACGAATTCAGGCGCTTCCCTGCATTTATTATACGTTTGATTTCTCCCCAGGGAAAAGAAAAACAGCGGATTCATACCAAAGCAAAATGGCAACCACCAATCTGCTCCAATCTCAACCGTCTTTTTGCATGGATTCAGCCTGCTGTCAAACAGAAGTTGTTGAACCCGTCTTGCCTAACGCAGTAGAACCATTACCGGTTAGTGATAGCTGAAATATCTTCAGGTTGACGATATGATCAGTAGAGCAATATAGGGAACGAGATTGAAGACTATGACAAAAAGCTTGAATAATCCGATGAAGGTTAAGAATGCTACGTTGAATGTTTCTCTTGAGATCGAAAACATTCTGTGGTTCATTTGGTAGGAAAAATCACTGAGATAAGCACACACTAGGAGCGTGTCGGAGAACCAAGGGTTGGTTTATCGTCTTTTACAGTTGCCTTCATGTGGATTTGTTCTTTCGAGCCGTATTGTTCCTGGATGTGTGAAAAATGCGCGTCGTTTTCTTCGGTAAGCTTACCCCCTGGAGCCGCTTACGCACCTTTGGGCATTAACCCACTGCGAAATACCTTTAAGAGATTGTGCGTCAGGCATATCAGGTCCCACTCGGCCATCACATTTTCAATGCCACGCAATAAAAATCGCCGAAAGCCACGGCCTTCTTTGATCTGTCCAAAGACCGGCTCTACTATCCCTTTGCGTTTCGAGTAGGTCTCCCTGCCCTTCTTAGTTCGCAGCTTCCGAGACATTCGTTCAAGCTTCGTCGAATCCTTTGGGATTCGCCCACGTGGAGGAGGCTCAGGAGGCTCGCCGTGCTTGTCTCTGCCTGTAGCCACATAGGCGTCGATTCCATCTTCTTCGAGATACTCCATATTCAACTGACTAAAATAACCCGTATCGGCACTGAGTTTCTCAGGCTTATCACCGCCGGTGTTCTTCTTGATTGTCTCGACCATCGGCTCGAGCTGCTGCTTATCATTTGTCTGCTGTGTTACATTAGCCGCTACTATGATTTGAGATTCCGAATCCACCGCCGCCTGACAGTTATAAGCCTGCTCAAAGGACTTACTTGCACCATCGATCATTATCCGTGAGTCCGGATCAGTGAAATTACGCTGGGACCTGGGATCGACACTGTCGCTCGGTTCTTTGGGCTTTTTGCCTTTGCGTTTCCTGCCTTGTTCTTTAAGAGTTCGCTCTTTCTCGGCCATCTCCTCGCGTTTGGCCCGGGCTTTGACTTTGGCCTCTTTTTCGAGTGATTCCATAGCCTCCTTGATCTTCTTGATCCGACTTTGCCTAAAACGCAACTCATCAGGAAGCTCATCGCCACGCTTGCCCTTGCCGTAAAGGGCATCTTCAGCCTCATCTGCCGCCTCGGCCTCGGCAAACAAACGTTTAACCTCCTCTTCAAGCTCGTCGAGTTTCTTTACCATCCTGCCATAACTCATAGCCTTGTGTTTCGAGGCATTGGCTTTGACCTTGGTGCCGTCCAAACTGACGTGACCAAGTTTGACCAGACCGACCTGCTGGCACAGTTGCAATATCTGCACAAAGAATCCGGATAAGGCTTTGAGATGCCTCCTGCGAAACTCAGAGATTGTGTCATGGTCGGGCTGTTGATCGGCGGTGAGAACGCGAAATGCAACCCGGTCATATGTCGCCTTTTCGATCTTTCGCGAACTCGGCAGACCGATACAATAACAGTAGAGAATAAGGGCGGTCATCATCTTAGGATCAAATGGCGGCTGGCCTCCCTTTGTGCCATCGTAGCTGTCGTATATGGCGCTGAGATCCAGTTGGTTGACCATGTCCATAATAAAGTACGCCAGGTCACCTTCCGGCAGCCACTGCTTCATATCCGGCGGTAAGAGTAACAGTTGGTTCGGCTGATATGGCTTAAAGCGTGTTTTGTTATCCATCAACGCATTATAATCCAAAACCAAAACAAACGCCACAACTGCAATGGCTCAATACTATGTTCTCCGACACGCTCCTAGG
>DAOUVA010000388.1 GCA_030667885.1 Phycisphaerae bacterium | reverse complement strand
TCAATAATAACGCTCCGATTATAATACTATGACTGAATTATGTAAAATGAGAAAATGACTGTTTTGAATCCGCCTAACATCAAGAGCCGGGCTTGAGCCATATTGGGCTTGACCAGGCTAAGCTGCCATTGCTTTGTACGGCCCGGACATAATACCAATCGGTTTTTTCTGTTCGGCGTTTGTCAGTGAATTCGAATTCTGTTCGATAGTTCTCAGAAAAGGCAATCCGGTGCAACATCATAGATTCTGCGGTAAAGGGCCCGGTTAGGGTTATGTCACTGGATTGAGCTAACTGTTCCAGGGATTTTGTTACTGTCATTTGAGCAGGCTGAGTTAATGATATCGTTAGTTTGGTTTTTGGCGAACCCAGAATTTCCAAAATTATGCTATTAGTTGCCTTTTCTTCGTAAGCCTGCATACGTGAGGTATAGGATATAACTTCACAATTTTTATTATCAACAGTCTTGATTTTATTACGCCGCTTTTCATCAAAAGGTCCTGATTGAAAGCATGGACTGGCGGAAATAATCTTTCCATCACTGACGTTAACTTTGAATTGCCAGTCGCAAACTCGAGCCATGTTCAAATCTCCCCAGGGTCCCCAGCCGAATTCGATACGACAAAAAATCGGCCTTTTCCATCTTGACGGCCGAATTTTGCTATCGACAGGATGGTCACGATAAATCACTTCGTTATTGCGGAGTACTTCGACGCGGTCAATGATGTCGAGGCCTTTCGCTTTTACATGAATCTTCCGTGTATCTGCTGCGGGGATTGTTTCACCCATCCAGTGGCCATTAAGACGAAAATCCAGTTCGATTCGATCGCCGCTGACACCGTAGGTCCGTCGTGCCTTCAAAGCTTCCATGATGGACTGGCGTGTTAGAGTCTCAGCATACACTCCAACAAGCCCCTCGCCGTAAGCACCCGGATATCCAAGATGGTCATCAGTGCTTGCCACTACCCCCACCCGGACGCCTTGCTGCCATAGCCATTGCAGAGTGTTTTGGGTATCGCGGCCTCCCATGCTGTGGCGAATGTAGCGATACGGGCCGCGGTCGGATTCAGCGTTGCCATGTTCCGAAAAGATTTCCACTACAGGAGAGACTGCGGTGTCTAATACGCTCCAATTTTGCCCCCGCCATCCCTGCTTATAAGAAGGATGGTGAGGGATTAATATTGCACCATGGTCTCGGGCAAATTTTTGAAATTCCTTTATGTCTGTTATATAGGCAAGTTCTGATTTCGAGCCGGGGAAAATGATACAGACATCGCCGAATGAACTGGAGTGCCATTCATATCCAATAAAGGGCACGAATTTGCCGGGTTCATAGTATTTATTGGCAAGCTGTTTCACTTTTTCCCAATTATTCTTCATTACCTCGAAACCCCGCACCCATTTTAGATGTTTGTTTTGCGGCATTTTCGGCATATCGTGCCATTGCGAGTGTCCGGTGAAACAGAAAAAGTCGAGATGGCTGCGGGCAATATCATAAGAACGCTCTAAAGAGCCTTTGGCATAGCCAACTGCATTATGGTTGTGAATATCCCCCCAGTAGAGATATTTCCCGGACGAACCGGGTTTCCTTTTTTCGGAAGCTGACTGCCCCGTATTAGTGAGTTTTGTTGTTATAAGGGATGCCGCTCCTATTCCTACTGAGTTTTTTAAGAAATCACGTCTTTTCATAAGAACTTCCTATCTTTCAATTTCCAAAATGTCTCTTGAAGAATGGTGCCGCGAGGTCCCAGGCAAATGTATGCCCTCTTGAATGCAGTGCATATTCCAAGTTTTTCTTTGCTCCTGAAAGTTGATAAGCATTTTCAACGACCTTCTTTATTTGGTCTCGGTCTGATGCAGTAATCAGATTGTCACCTTCACCTGCCTGCAACTGCATTGGACGAGGTGCGATCAAGCTAAACAATTCCGGAACGTCTCCGTATTGAAGTAATCCCGGCAGGTACTGAATTGCACATGAAGACAGTTTCAAAGAACGCTCTCGGAAGGTGTTCATACACCCGGCTGGTACACAGGCTTTGATACGCTCATCAAAAATCGTAAGCCACATCGCGGTCCGGCCGCCATAGGAATTTCCTATACAGCCGATCTTTTTCGTATCTACATCAGCACGTGAGCACAAGAGATCAATAGCAGTCTGGCCATCCTGGATATGCAGATCCAAAACATTAATACCATACATAGAGGCAGCCATCTGGATGACATTGCATTTGTCACGGTCTCCTATCCTGTCAAGATGCCCATCTCTTCCGGGCCAACCCCACCACGCCGGTGCCAAAACTACATAGCCGGAACGTACAGCTTGCAACGCATAAGGGGGATAATCCGTTTTTCGTACACCACATATGGTCTCGATTCCGTGGGAATGATGGCCATGCAGAGCAATAATGCCTGCTCGTTTCTCACCCCTTCTGATATTTTTCGGAACCAGCAGATAGGCGATAAGCTCGGAAAATTGTGTTACCGGGAAATGAATTAACAGGCGGGTGTGGTCGGTCAATTCAGTTGTCTCCAGAATTTTCATCTCAGGCTTAACACGTTCAGGGATGATGCCGCGCAGGGATTCGAGTTTTCGGCGGAAAGCTCGCTGCCAGGAGCGAAAGTCACGCCCATCATGGTATGTCATGGCGGGCTTATGCTCATCTCCATATTTTTTCAGGAAATCGATAAATGATTTAGAAGGGATTTCCTTTTCAGAGGTTTGTATTTCAGGATTCGATTGACCGTTAAGCTTTTGTAATCCAATAGAGGCAAGTCCTGCTCCAACCATTTTCAGAAAACTGCGTCGAGCCGGTATTTGCAGCATATCTCGTCTCCTTTTGATTTATGTTAATCTATGAGAGCTTTTAGTCCAGTTGTCGGTAATTAATGCCCATAGTTTGCAGGCGTTTTAGATGGTGCCGGAGGCGGGTAATAAAATTTTCATAGTTCTTCAATTGTTTTTGAGACCAGAGGGTTTCTATCAAAGCACAAGCCCGTGGATAAGCCATGTACTCGCGACGATTCTGGTCAGGTATCAATTCGCCCCATAGTTGTGCCTGGCCGCCTAAGACATGTCTGGCCTGCTCATTGCTGAGCTCAGGAGGCAGCGGTTCATACGAATAGACCTTTTCCAGGTTGATCACATTGCTCGACAAGCCCCTTTCTGCTGGTGCCTGACGATAGTCGAAATAAGTATGTGACGTAGGCGCCATAACGACATCGTGGCCGGCCCTGGCGGCGGTGATTCCGCCCTGAATGCCACGCCAACTCATCACCGTAGCTCCGGGTGCGAGGCCGCCTTGCAGGATTTCGTCCCAACCGAGCAGTCGCCTGTTGTTCTCGGTCAGAAAGGCATCCATCTGTTTGATAAACCAACTGTGCAACTCATGGGCGTCCTTGCAGCCGAGCTGTTTCATCTGTGCCTGCATCTCCGGGTCGTTTTCCCACAGTTTCAAATTTGCCTCGTCGCCCCCGATATGAATGAATCGGCTGGGAAAGAGCTCAATAACTTCTGCAAGCACGTCCTGCATAAAGCCCACCGTCTTGGGACGTGGAGCCGCCAGGCCGCCCAGCACTGCCCATCGCTTATCGAGCGGCATACCCTCTACACGGGCGGGATTGATGCCTATATAAGGATAGGCATTGATCGCTGCGCCGGCATGGTATGGCATCTCAATCTCGGGCACTATCGTGATATGACGTTGCTGGGCGTATCGGACGAGTTCGCGAATCTCCTCCTGCGAGTAGAAACCGCCATTGCCGCCACTGCGGTCTCGATTTGAGGCGAGTTTCGTCAGATTCGGATACTTCTTGATTTCGATTCGCCAGCCAATGTTATCGGTCAGGTGCACTTGCAGCCGATTGAACTTGTGCATTGCCATACCGTCGAGAAACTTCTTCACGTCATTAACAGGGATGAAGTGACGTGCCGGGTCAATGAGTAAGCCCCGCCACTGAAAGCGCGGATAATCGGTTATCTTCAGACATGGCAGTTTCCATTTAATGTCATTGACTTCTGATTTGCTGAAGATCGATGCCGGCAGCAGTTGCAGCAGGGTTTGAATTCCATAGAAAAGTCCCGCCGGTTGCCTGGCGCGAATCAAGATTTGTTTGGCGGAAACATCGAGGATGTATCCTTCATCGCCAAGTTGCGATATTTGCGAATCAATTGCCAGCTTGATAGCCCTGGCTTTCGGGCGGGCTTTGGAGGCAAGTTTCAATTTATATCCCATTGCAGGCGCCAGTGCGTCAATAAGTTTCAATGCCTCAGTTTTCGCGTCTTTTTCCGCGATGACTCTTGTTGATGGTTTGAAAACGAAGAAACCATCATGGTTTTCCACAGAGACAGGTTTGGGAATGATGTTAGTGGTTTTGCTGTATGAACCGGTTGCTGTGATAGGTTCAAAAAACAAATAGGCTAATATAGCTACAGCTATAATTATTATAAATCCATTAGTTTTCATTCGTGAGTCCACCTCTGAAAAAAATAATCATAATATCACCGATTCTCGCATATATGAGAGCTTAAAGCATTACCATCAGATACACAAAACAGATTTTATACCATAATTTAGTCCTCTATATTGCCTGTGTACCATTTGGTAGGAACGTCTTCGCCGGTGGTTTTAGCAATCTCGGATACATGGCCATCCAGCCAGCAGGTCATTGATGTGTTGCGGTGGCGAAAACACTCTTGAACCGTGTCATGCCACTGATCTCCAGACCAATTGCCGTCGACAAAGCCGCTCCCACCCTGGCTGCTCGGACGCCATTGTGTTAAATTGATACGTCCTCCGGGACCGATGCAAAACATGTCCGAACTAATACTATCCATTTTCTGCTCTATGT
>DAOUVA010000211.1 GCA_030667885.1 Phycisphaerae bacterium | reverse complement strand
CGAATGGAATATCGACCTTCATGCGTTTGGCGTTAACCTGCCTAATGTCAATACTATTACTCTTGGCCTTAGCTCGGTTACTGGCGGTACAGGTATTATGTACTTTGACGATATTCGTCTGTATCCACCGGCACAGTAAGCTTACAAGATGCAATTAGTTAATATTGCAGATTCGTATTAAATCGGGGCCTATACTGAATATGTATAGGCCCCTTCTTTATCTGCTATTAATTATCTTGTATTTGCCTTTCTTTCTTTTATGCGCATACGAGTATCCATATCAGACTAACCTCAAATAAAAGACATTGTTCTGAGATTTCCGAATAAATGACAGTAAGAATCAGAGTTTGTGTATGTTAATAGGATTATCATTGCAAATGAGCGAATTGTTAAGATAATGTTTACATCAAACAATATATCTTATTTAGCGTGTGTTTTACCATAATCAATAAAATTTTATGCAGGAATTTACCAAGGAGAAAAAAGGTGGAAAAAGGAGCTGGTATTATTCAAAAAAAGATGCAGGAAATTAATAAATCCGTTCAGCTTATTTTGTTAATGATACTGGTTTTTATACCTTTTGTAATGGGAGGCTGTCCGAAAACCTCTTCGCAAAAAGCAGTTAATGAATCATCAAGAGACATTCCTGTTGCTTACGATGTGGATGTGGTGGTGGTCGGTGGAACATCAGGAGGCGTCGCTGCGGCGGTTGAAGCAGCTCAAAACGGCGCGAAAGTGTTTCTTGCTGCTCAACGGCCATATCTGGGAGCAGACCTTTGCACAACGTACCGTTTGTGGCTTGAGCCGGGTGAGGTGCCGACCCTGCCGCTGGCAAAGAAAGTTTTTGCCGAGCCATCTGTCTCGCTGTTGGCACGTAACAGAATCAATTATACCTACGAAACCGATTTAACATCCGCTGACGTCCACAAAGACACGCCGTCGCCATCGTTACTTACTGACGGCAAATGGCACAGTGCGTCAAGCCAGAGCGTTCAGTATAACGGTGATGTAACCATCATCGCTGACCTGGACACTGAACATCAGCTTGAGAAAGTCCACATCATGGCTTATCAGCGCCGTAATCCTACTGGTGACGACTTCGAAGTAGAAAGCGTTACTGTCTCTATTAGCAATGATAAACAACAATGGAAGCAGCTCGCCGTCATTAAGAACCAAAGACTCGCCGAAGCCCTCCCGGAACCATGGGGGCCTATTGAGCTTTCAGCATCGATTAACGCCAAAGCCCGATATGTGAAATTCATGGTTAAAAAGAGTCCTGATGTCACTCGATTGCTTTTGGGCGAAATTGTGATAGAGGATAAACGTTCATTAGTAAAGTCCAGTGAGCCGGCAGCACGAATTCCTCCAACACCGATGCAGGTTAAGCGAACTCTGGATGAGGCACTGCTTGAATCTAAGGTCCGGTTTTTGTATGGCTGTTATGCAACAGATGTCCTTTTTGATGATGATGGCAGAGTTGCCGGCATTGTCATGGCCAACCGTTCCGGACGACAGGCGGTCAAAGCCAAAGTCATTATCGACGCAACCTCCAGGGCAAACGTAGCAAGAATGGCCGGAGCAACATTTAAGCCATACCCGTCAGGCTTGCAAACATTTAAACGCATAGTTGTCGGCGGTGGACTGCGAACCGACAAAGACATTCAGTCACAAAACAAATCATCACCGATATCAACTAAAAGCGGCCTGGAATATACCGCCATCGAATACAGGCTCAAAATACCAATGAAGGACGGCTCTTTTGCATCTTTTGCCAAAGCCGAACAAATCGCCCGTGATAAAACCTGGCATCCCAACCAGCAAGATGCTTCTGAAACGCTTTTTCAGGTACCGCCCGACCCAATGAAAGGAAAAAAGACGCTATCCGAATCATGGCCTGGCGCTGAAGAAGTAGAACTGGACGCATTCCAGCCTCAGGATATTAACAATCTATTCGTTATTGGCGGCTGTGCCGACATATCACGCGAGGCCGCGGACAAGCTGCTGCGGCCGTTGGAGTTAATGAAAGTAGGCACCCGCATCGGTGCTGCCGCAGCATTCCAGGCAAAGAATATAGCCAAAGCAGATAACGTCAAAATGCCCGGTAAGCCGGCTTCGGGTATCACTTCAGGAGATATTAAGGAGAATTTGAATGGAATACACAGGACATTAACCGAACCTTTGAAAGTTCATGCAGACAAGCGGTCTATTCCCATTCTCAAAGAAGTAGATGTAGTTATTGTTGGTGGAGGTACCGGCGGAGCACCAGCCGGGATTTCCGCAGCCCGGCAGGGAGCTGAGACGCTCGTATTAGAATATCTTCACGGACTCGGTGGGGTGGGAACCACGGGCTTTATCAGTAAATACTATTATGGCAATATCACAGGTTTTACTCGGGAAATGGACGATGGCATAATGGGCTTTGGAGGTGAGGGTAAGCACAAAGATGGCGGATGGAACATCACTTTGAAAAAAGAATGGTACCGCCGCAAATTACGTCAGGCAGGTGCGGAAGTCTGGTTCGGCGTGCTCGGCTGCGGAGCTTTCGTTGAAGACGGACGCGTCAAAGGCGTAGTTGTTGCAACACCCGAAGGACGAGGTGTTGTTCTTGCGAAAGTGGTTATCGACTCGACCGGTAATGCCGACATTGCCGCTGCCGCCGGTGCAAAGTGCGAGTTTACCAGCGGCCAAGTCCTTGCCGTCCAGGGGGCAGGCCTTCCAGGGCATAATTTAGGTGCAGGTTATACTAATACGGACTGGACCTTTATCGATGATACGGATGTTGTAGATGTTTGGCGATCATTCGTTGTCGCGAAGCGAAAATTTAAAGATGTTTACGATCTTGGCCAGTTGGTGGACACTCGGGAAAGAAGAAGGATAGTCGGTGAGTTTGTGATGTCACCACTCGACATCTCCAACAATCGAACTTATCCCGACACTATTGTTATAGCTCGGAGCAATTTCGACACTCATGGATTTACGATACATCCGGTATTTATGCTAAAGCCGCCCGACAGAAAAGCAATGTTCGTTAATGTACCTTATCGTTGTTTGCTGCCAAAGGGTCTGGACGGCATTTTAGTTACAGGGCTTGGCGTCAGTGCACACCGTGATGCAATGCCCGTTATACGCATGCAGCCGGATATTCAAAACCAGGGCTATGCCGCAGGTCTGGCAGCAGCAATGTCAGCCAGGAATGGCAAAAGCCTTAGACAAATTGATATAAAGGAACTTCAGAAACATCTAATCGAGCTTGGCACTCTGCCCGAGCAGGTATTAACTGAGAAAGATTCATACCCTTTGCCGCAAGAAAAACTTACACAGGCTGTAGAGAGTCTTGTTAATGACTTCGATGGCCTGGAGATAGTCCTTGCGCATTTAAAGGAGACCATGCCGCTTCTTAGAAGAGCTTACGATGTTGCTGAACAGGAGAAGGCCAAACTTAAATACGCCCATATTCTCGGAATGTTAGGCCATCCGTGCGGCTCCGGTACTCTTAGCGAGGCTGTAAAATCCAGCCCATGGGACAAGGGCTGGAATTACACAGGTATGGGGCAGTTTGGGGCGAGCATAAGTGAACTTGACAGTCTTATTATTGCTTTAGGTCGAACTCGTGACAAGCAGGGATTGAAACCAATACTTGAAAAAGTAGAACAGCTCGACGCCGGCAGTGAGTTTTCGCATTATCGTGCGGTAGCGATAGCACTTGAGACCCTGGGGCACCCCAATGCTGCTGAGCCTTTAGCGAAACTTCTTAAAAAGCCTGGAATGACTGGTCATGCTTTTATGGATATCAATACAGCAAGAAATCGGACACCGTCCGGACCTGTGGACACTTTGACGAGAAACTGGTCCCTGCGGGAACTGGTTCTGGCGAGGGCTTTATACCGCTGCGGTGATTACAAAGACATGGGCAAAAATATTCTGACCGAATACGCACATGACCTTCGCGGACACTACGCCCGTCACGCCAGGGATGTACTTAAAGAACAAGAATAAATAAGGTCAAATACAATATTAATTATGTTTATGAAAAAGACAGTTTGCAGTCAGCAATTACCTGACTCTGAGAGTATAATTATTGTTTAAGGAGAGAAAAAATGCCCGGAAAATATCGTTTTTCATTTGGCCCGTGGAATATTCACGAAGGCGGAGACCCATTCGGCCCAACAGTCAGGAATAGTATTGAGTTCGGTAAGAAACTCAAAATATTTAAGGAACTCGGCTTTGAAGGTGTGCAGTTTCACGATGACGATGCCGTCCCTGATATGGATAATCTGAGCTTTGTTGCAATTGTCAAAAAGGCTAAAGAGGTACATTCCATGCTTGAAGGAGAAGGTCTTTCAGCGGAATTTGTCGCGCCTCGATTATGGGAGAATGAGCACACAATCGACGGGGCTTACACCTCGAACGACCCGGCGGCCCGTCAGTATGCCAAAGACAGGAGCCGGCGGACGATTGATATCGCAAATGCCCTTGATACGAAACTGGTAGTTCTCTGGCTTGCCCGCGAAGGGACATATATCCGTGAAGCAAAGGACAGCAGGCTGGCCGTTGAGAGAATTGTAGAGGCCATCAATGACATGTTAGCCTATAATGCTGAAATCGAGATTGCAATTGAGCCAAAGCCCAACGAGCCGATGGACCAGGCCTATATACCGACAACAGGACACGCCATTGCTGTAAGCTATCTCACCAGCGACCCGGACCGCGTCGGTGTTAACATTGAAAGTGCTCATGCGATTCTTGCGGGCCTTGACCCTTCGGATGAAATGGGCTTTGCCCTTGCCTATGATAAGCTCTTTACTGTTCATCTTAATGACCAGAACGGCCTGAAATTCGATGAAGACAAATCCTTCGGCTCCGTCGATTTGCGCAGAGCATTCAATCAGGTACGCATACTCGACCAATATGACTATGGAACCAGCGGTGAATTTGTGGGACTGGACGTCAAAGCTATGCGTACCCAGAAACCGGATGTCGCCACAAAACATTTGTCTAACAGCAGAGAGATTTTCCTTGAGCTTGTGAAACTCGTTCAAAAACTCGACAAAATCAAAGTCGAGAAATTGATAGCCGAGCGGGATTACGAAGAATTAGATTTATTGATAATAAACCATTTGATGGGCAAATAAGACAGCCGAGAATTTTCAGGAAGTATAACTATGACAAATAATAAAACTGTTTTGAGCTTAGGTGCTCATCCCGACGACGCGGAGTTTTTCTGTACGGGGACACTGGCATTGCTCGATAAAAAAGGCTGGCAGATTCACATCGCGACAATGACGCCCGGGGACGGCGGTACAGTTCAGTACAGCCGGGAAGAAATAAGCAGAATTCGCCGAGCCGAAGCAACTAAAGCGGCCGGAATGTTAAACGGCAGCTACCATTGTCTCGAAAGCAGTGATATCTTTATAATGTATGATAGACCAACTCTGCTCAAGGCCATTGAGCTGATACGAAAGGTTCGCCCTGCTATCGTGCTCACGACAAGCCCAACGGATTATATGGTTGACCATGAAATGGCCAGCAAACTTGCTCAGACAGCCTGCTTTGCCTGTGGAGTCGTGAATATCGAAACTCCCGGCGCCGAGCCGTTCGAACCCATACCGTATCTCTATTACATGGATGCCGTAGAAGGAAAAGACAACCTCGGAACTAAAATCAAACCGGGCACAATAGTCGATGTAAGCGAGGTTATGGATGTTAAAGAAAAGATGCTTTGCTGCCATGAAAGTCAGCGACACTGGCTTTTGAAACACCACGGTACAGATGACTATGTTATCTCGATGAAGAAGTTAGGCGCCGAGAGAGGCCGGGAAATAAACTCACAATATGCCGAAGGTTTCAGACAGCACCTGGGTCATGCATATCCGCAGGACAATATACTTAAGGCTGAACTCGGAGATCTCGTTCACATTGTATAAGGGAGAGTAACGATGGCAAGAAAAATAAGCATGTTGGCACCGCAGTGGTGGGATTATACAACACTCGATGACGAGATTCTCAACGATGCAGCTAAACTCACAGCCGAGGACATGGCCGGTTTGAGCAGAGAAGGTTTTAAAGTTGTGTTCTATGACAGTCTCGAAGATTTTTACTTGGCTGAAGCCCTTGAGTATATCACATCCTGGAGACAGGCTACGCCTGACAGCCCGGCTGGTATCTGCGGGCCGATTGGGCCGACCGAACAGCTTCCACTCGTAGCACGACTGGTGAATGAATTGAAGCTGGATCTCAAAGACGCCCATTTCTGGGGAATGGACGAATGGTATATTGACGGCGCCGAAGTCCCCTTCTCACACCCTTTGTCTTTTGCAAAGGCAGACATGGAACTGTGTTTCAACAAAATTGACGGCAAATTCAAAATGCCCGAGTCCAATATCCATTTCCCCAAAGCCGATACGAAAGAGTATATTAATAGCTGGGATGGAGTTCGCTGCGTGGTAATGCAGGGTGGCCAGGGTGACATTAAACACTGGGCATTCAACGACCCCGTTAAGCGAGAAGGTAAATATATGAATGAGCCGCCAACTCCGGAAGAATATCGCCGGCTTACAACACATGTAGTGGATTTACACCCCGTTACTATTATGCAGAATGCCAGAACCAGCGGAGGCGGCGTGGTTACCGGTGTACCGAAACAAGCTATTACCGTCGGGCCCGTCCAAACGTGGAAGGCGGAAAAAGTCTCGATATGGCAGGCGGGCACACACGATAATCCCTTTGGGATGAGACTGACAACCCTTATGATAAGCAAACAAATCGCCGACAGCTCGGTGCCAATGTCTCTTCTGTCCGGGCATCCGAACGTTCAGTTTAATTTCTACAGACCTGCTATTGGCAAATGTGAAGCAGAAATGCACTGATATATATTGAGATAGCATTTTGGAAAAAATCTAAGCATGGCTACAGATGTGTTGATTCTAAATACCGGGGTGGTGGATTTAAGAAGGCCGGATTTTGCATTCGCTGATAAGCTGGTCGGCAAAGGCGGCCTGGCTAAATGTAAAACCAAAGACATGCCGAGCTACTCTCAGCAGCAGTTAAGACAGTGGATAGAGCATGGCTTTGCAACGGCAGGCGGCCCCGGCAACACAGCCCCTCTGATTGCAAGGACCGGCTTTAAAGTCGCGGTCGGAGTAAATCTCGGCAAAGGTAATTATGATGGTCTGGACGCACAGGGCAGATTTTTCCACGATGTAATGACTGCAAACGATATCGACATGTCAGCAACTCATGTACATCCTGATTTACCGACAGGGACAACATTCATTCATAGTACATCGGACGATGAAGACAGAGGAGGTATTGCATACTTCCCCAACGCTAACAACGATTTTGATTTTGAGATATT
>DAOUVA010000277.1 GCA_030667885.1 Phycisphaerae bacterium | reverse complement strand
GTCTTAAGATCACCCTTGCACGCCTTGGTCCATTCCTCCTGGAAGTGACCCAGGTCAGGGATGATTTCGTCCTCACTGCGTTTCTTGTAGTAAGTCAGATCGGCGTCGTCACCAAAAGGCAGTACTAATCGCGAGCCGAAATCGGCAATGACATAACCCTTGCTGCCCTTGAACATCACACCATGCCCGATCTTGTTCAAGTCAACATAAGGTTTGGGCGATCTGGGCATGGCACCGCCCTGGTACCAGCCTAAACGTATGGCCGGGCGCCAGTTATTTGCCGGCATATCAAAATGTGATTCCAACTTGACAGGTGTGACGTCGGGGTTGAATGGATCGCCCTTGCCCTGGACCGATGTCGGCAGGCCGGCGTCAATCGCGTTCCAGGCTAGATCCATCGTATGGCTGCCCATGTCACCGATTTGCCCACTGCCGAAGTCCCAGTACATGTTCCACTTCAGGCAACCACCAATGTATCCCGGATTGTAAGGATGCCAGGGTGATGGGCCGAGCCACAGATCGTAATGGAGATGCTTCGGTGGTTCGCCCTGGGCGGGCAAATAGCCGGGCCGGGGGATCTGGCGGTTGCCCCAGGTATAGACGTCTGACAACTCGCCGATAGCTCCATCCACAATCAGCTCACGCACACGGTTGAAGTTAGGATTGGCATGCCGCTGTGTTCCGCATTGTGTGGCAATCTTGTGTTTGTTTTTGAGATAAGTAGCACGCACTACCCGTGCTTCGTGCACGCAGTTGGCCATTGGCTTCTCGCAGAAAATATGCAGCCCGCGATTCATGGCCCAGTTGGCAACGAACGCGTGCGTGTGGTCCGTGGTGCAACAGATAACCGCATCAAGGCCTGTCTGATCGAGACACCTGCGCCAATCGACGTAATGCCTGGCTTTCGGAAACTTCTTGGCGGCTGTTGCAAGGTTATTCTCATCCACGTCGCACAAGGCCACAACGTTCTCGCTTGAAATGGGACCTTGATGAGCCTGACCCCGACCCCCAACGCCGATCAGGGCTACATTGAGCTTGTTGCTGGGCGCGTTGGCGCCGGAGAGCGTACCGCTGGGCAGAATGACTAATCCCATTCCGACTGCCGCAGTGGATTTCAAGAACTGACGTCGTTGAGTGAGGCTGTTTTCCATAATATCTTTGCCTTTCATTGCGATTTTCGCTGTTGATTTATGAAACCGGAAAAATTAAGTGTACACGTTAGGGTAAGTAAATACAATAGAAAAAGTGAGTATGTATCTGTGGTAAATGATGGTGACTGTCTTCCGTCAAGTGCAAATTGATCAATTTCGAGTCGTCAGATTTGTTTCTTATTTCGATCTTAGAATTTCGGATTTGCAGTAGTTACGCCATACGCCCCCCCTACCCTCTATCCGCTCCATGCTGCAGGCAATACGAACATTCCTAACGCCGGGCCCAAGATATACTCTATTTCTTGCTATCCCTTCTCAATTGTTCAAGCCTTTTCAAAATCCTGAAGCGATCCCGGCTTTTCATTGCCCCGTTGAGAATCTGGTTCAAAAATGTCATCTTGACTTTCTTGTTCGGCCCGGAGGAATTCTTCAGCTTCCCTGCCGCCGATCTTTTCTATAAGGTTATATATACATGTCGTAAAATCCCCAAACTCATTACAGGATTTATACGGATAGGCTCGTATTAGATGTTTAACTGCCGGCTCGCCTATTTTAAACAAAGCTTTGTTGGCTCTTTCGAAAAGCTGGCTGTAACCTGGAAACAAGCAGTTGATGATGTACCTGATATCTCTGGGGCTTTTTCTGTCATTGCCCATCATCCTGTCAATTTTTCTTATCTTAATGGCCATCCAGCGGGAGGGTAAAAGTACCCTGAATAGGAACTCTGGCATAGGAATGACAATAAGCAGCCCTACAAATATAAAAGCTATAATACATACGGCTTCGAGGATTACGAAAAACACCTGTCCTGCCTTTCTCAAGGCGGCATATTTTTCACTTATTGCAGCAAGAGCATTAAGGCGGTTTATGGAACCTTGCTCAAAACCGAATACATCATCTGAAGTGTTTTGGATGATCTCCAATATCTGCCGGTTTTCAAGGGAAGGATTCAGTTGCAACATTTTCACTATCAATCCGGATACCTTCGGAGCTGCAAAAGATGTTCCGTTAAGCTTCACAGCGCGGGCATGAGTCTCCATGCCGGTGTCTGAAGGAAGGGAAAGCATCTGCGTAGTTTGGTAGCTTCCATCGGCAAATATGTCTATATTGCCATAATTGGAGTAGCTCTGGCGAACTCCGCCACCAGAGGCACCGGCACAAATGACCCCATCCAGGGCTGCTGGATAACTGGAATCCTTTATGCCGTCATTGCCTGCGGCTGCCACCACGATAGCACCCTGCTCAAGAATGTCTTTGATGAGCTTTCTCTCAAGTGGTTCGGGAGAATTCGACCCGAGACTTATATTTATCACTACTCGGTCGCGTGGATTATCCCGGAGATAATTTACTACGAGAGTAAGAGCATTGAGATAGCTTTCTCTGTCAACATTGGCTCGGGTATCGTCCACACTGTAAAAATTAAGCTTGTCAGGTTCGCCATATCTTCTCAATATAGTACTCACTACCTGGCCGTGAGTCAGGTCTTCAAAGAGATTCAGGATGTTCCGTTCTTTCTCCATCATACTGGAAGCTGAATCGATGACGAATGCTATAACTTTCGGTTCCATCCTGTCTTCTAAAAATTTAGCAGGATCGAGGAACACTAAGCAAATCGTCGCCAGAAGAATGAATATAAGCAACCTTCGATATTTACGTTTGTGAAAAGGCTTCATTTTCGTTAGTTCAAGAAATTGGTTGCGGCATTTATTACTTTACACTTTCGCATAGTCTTTTGCGATTGTAATCGGGCCAAAACTCTGAACTGATTTCTGCGCCGGATTTACCCTCATCAGCCATGTAGGCAGTAGCATGCTTTTGTTGTTCTGTTTACCCATCTCATTCCACCTTGTGGTGGGAACTGATACTAGAGAACTGATTCGTCCAATTCTTTCGGCGTCGCAGGCATAGCTCGTCTGTCCAGAACACACATGACGTCCTCAAAGCTTCTCTGCTCTACCGTGCGATCACACAGTACGGCAATGCTTGGCAAGCTGCCTTGGATATAATTGAATAGAAAAGACGAGCACGTGTTCATCTTTACAAAACATGCTACACTCGCGGCATACCTGGCTTTGGAACCGGCCTGATAGAGCCATCCCACCTGGCAATATCTGGAGGAGTCAGTTGGAGGTCGGAATTTAGAATCTCGTCCCACGTTATGTGTTTGCCTGTGTATGCTGATTCGCGTCCCATAATAGCGGTTAATGTCGATTCGCACAAAAAGCGGGTATCATTCGGAATTTCGCCGCGTCGGAGCGCCGCGATAAAATCAATATGCTCTTGTAAGTGGCTCTCGTGCTGTTCCGGGTATTCTCTGAAAACCCTGGCATTTTCACCTGTGAACTGGGCTTTGCGGCCGACTAATGAGCCGAAGCCTTTCGTTCCAACAATCTCCTCCCCGATCTTCGCGTCTGTCCCTTGGATTTGGCGGCACATACTGGTCATGCGAATACCATTTTCGTATTCGAACTCGACCGTGAAGTGATCGTAGATATTGCCGCCACGGTCTGTGTGATACTGTCGCCCACCCGCCCCATAAGCCTTGACGGGATGAGCCTGCATGATCCAGTTGCATCGGTCAAGATTGTGGATGTGTTGCTCGACGATGTGGTCGCCGCAGAGCCAGTCAACGTGGAACCAGTTGTGGAAATGGTAATCAGGAAGTGTCATCCCACTTTCACGTTCGCGATACCAGATATTGCCTGTGTTGAAGTAGGCGTAAAGGGCCTTGACATCCCCGAGTTCACCGTTATGAATGGCTTTGACAAGGTCGGCGTAATGAAATACGTGGCGGCCGTTGAAGCCCGACAACAAAGCGATTCCCTTTCGCTTCATCTTATCCTCGAGGGCGAGTATTCGGCGCACGCCCGGTGAATCGGTGGCGCACGGTTTCTCCGCGAAGATATGCACGCCTTTATTAACTGCGTATTCAATATGGTCCGGCCGGAAGCCCGGAGGCGTGCAAAGGAGGACGTAGTCAACTCCGGAATCGATTACTTTCTTATAGGCATCCAAACCCGCGAAGCAGCGGCTGGGTTTCACTTTCAGGTTGTTTTGAATCGCTTTGTTACTACTTTTGAGTTTCGACAACTGAGCAAGGCTCCTCTCAACCTTTGCCCTGAAAATATCGCCCATAGCCACTAATTCAACATTCGGGCCGGCCATCATCGCATCTCGGGCGGCCCCGGTGCCGCGGCCCCCACAACCTACAAGTCCGACGCGGATTCGGTCATTGCTTGCCCCGTATGCTTGCGTGGCGACGGAGAATCCTGCCAGGGCGGTAACTTTGGTACTGGTCTTGAGAAAGCGACGACGTGTCATTGTATTTTTTTTCGGCTTCATAGGTAGGTACCTTTCCTTATTAAGATAATTATTGTCATCTTTTAAGAATAAATGATGAGAAATCGCTTTTCAGACAATACAGAAACAACCTGAAGAGACGTTTTCATAATGCAGATTATAGCAGGAAGTTGCTTAGATTGCAATTTTGCAGTGATTATATCTTGGCCGAGGTGGAATCTCATCGCTCAGGCAATTTTAGAGTTTTTATATAAGGCACCGACAAATATTACATCAGCCCAGATTATGACAGGGATATCAGGGTATCGCGCACCGAACAACCACCCTATTGAGAAGCACATTAGTATGCTAACATACCAATTTAGCCAGTTTACATATTCCATTCGTAGCATCACTGTCTCCATTTTTCTTTAGAGGACTTTCACCTCCAAGTAAGTGTGCCCTGCCGGGCACACACAAAAAAATGAAAATAAGCAATAACCTTATTTGCATAATCGGTAAAATTGAAAATAAACTGTAGGTTTATTTTCAAAAAGATGCATAACTACTAACCAGCCAGCAGATTATAACAAAATACCTAAACGGCGTTCATAGGCTGATAAAAGGGGCTTTTCTGTGCCCCTCCCTGTCCACTGTTTGAAATCAGCCATTCCTGTGGCGCAAAATGGCTGCGATGGAATCCCAAGTCAGCAATTTCCTCCTGAACTACTGCGTGCTTCTGGCCGAGACACAGTGCTCATGACGATCTTCATGCCCGGATGGAATTTACTGTATGGACAGGTAAAAATGCAGTAAACCGCCTCAGCGAAAAAGTCAACCGATTTTGGCTTGCATTCCTGTTTTCACGGGGACGAGTTTATCGCTTTATGCCACCTACAGCTTTGCTGCCCACGTCCATTTGCTTGTTAAATGCTTTCTATTATGCCAGCATCATGAAATGAACGATTCAACAAATCAGATAGATTTAGCCGCGAAGCCCAGTATCTAAGATATTCTAAATCCAGCTTATCACCCTGAACTTTCAATACACCTAAAACATCTTTCCATTGCTGCTCTGATACTCCGCCGCCGATCTGATACCATTGCAGTTTGTTGAGTATAATATCCTCTGGAGAAGATAAATAGAATTTGCGAGAACTTTCTTCATCCAAAGTGTCAGGTTGACGTCTGGTCAGGGCCTGTGAATCATATGGTCGATCCTTTACAATGAAAACATCAATTTTGATCATTGTCTCAAGATGAATCAGATTGAATGAAGAATGTCTATGAATTGCTTCTCTGATCATCTCAGCATCGATGTAGTAATCTGTTTTAAGAGCTTCTACTAAACGATTAAGCTGGTGTATTTCGACTTTGGCAACCAAATCAACATCCATTGTCGCTCTGGCTATGCCATAAGCAGAACTTGCCACAGATCCTCCTATGTAGTACGCTATTCCAAGTTTCTCGAAACATCCGATTACCATATCCAACGCAACGATTATATCAGGTTTCTTCATAGCTGCTCACAATCCATGTACAAGCGAAGACACTTAGCAAGTTTTTCTCCGTAGTGATTCGAAACGAAAACTAAATCCACTTCTCGTTCACTCAGGGAGGGATTCGCACGCTGAATAGCCCTTCGTGAGAGATACAAGGTAGTTTGAGATAGTGACCGGACTTTTGAAATTCTCTTGCAAACGCTTGATTCGCGAATCAATTCGATCTGTACTCTTTCTGCTTGAGGGGCAGTATCAGGAGATTGACTTATCATTTCATGAAATTCCTTATCTCTTGTGCAAAGCTACCGTTTATAACGTAAACCACCTTAGTGAAAAAGTCAACTGATTTTGGC
>DAOUVA010000202.1 GCA_030667885.1 Phycisphaerae bacterium | reverse complement strand
CTTGCAACATCAGGTGACAATACAAAAATCGATTCGGAAATCATCTCGATAAGCGGCGCTACCATAAGCAGTGAGGCAGTCGTTGATATAATTAGTAATGCCATCACACAGATTAAAAAACAGATGCAACAAAAAGGACTAATCGGCAATGACAGGTAAAACTGAGGTCCAAAATACAGCTTACAGACAAACGCTACTGGCTGGTTTATGGCGTGAAAATCCGGTCTTTCGGTTGTTATTAGGAATGTGTCCGACGCTGGCGGTTACCGCCGCGGTCAAGCCGGCCTTTACTATGGGTTGCTGCGTAATCTTTGTGCTTGTCTGCAGCAACATTATTATCAGCCTGATGCGGGACCTTCTTAAACCGCATCTGCGAATACTGATGTTCACACTGACAATCGCGACGTTTGTCACAATCGCGGATTTATTCCTGAAGGCTTTTGTGCCGGAGATGAGCGAAACACTCGGTCCTTATGTTCCGCTGATTATTGTCAATTGTATCATAATTTGCCGTGCCGAGGCCTGTGCCAGTAAGAACGGCATTGTTATTAGTATAGTCGATGCTGTCGGAATGGGCGCAGGTTTTACTGTTACGCTGTGCACTTTGGCGAGTATTCGCGAGTTGTTATCAACAGGTAAGATATTCGAAATGCAGTTGATGCCCGAGGCATTTGTGCCCTGGGCGGCGATGAGCATGCCCGTGGGAGCATTTATAACTTTGGGGCTTATGCTTGGACTGGTAAACAAGATAACCAACAAAGAAGCATGATAGGATAGTTTTATGGATACGCTTAACATTTTACTTATGGGCTTTATATCCATCGTGATAGTCAATAACCTTGTATTCACGAAGTTTCTGGGTATCTGTCCCTACCTTGGAGTTTCCGGAAGAATCGACATGGCTTTCGGTATGGGCATGGCGGTGACGTTCGTTGTTACCCTGAGCGGCACGTTGACCTGGCTGATTGACCATTTGATTCTGATGGGTACGCCTCTGGAAGTTACACGGTATGTCTGCTTTATATTGGTCATCGCCGGCGCGGTGCAATTAGTCGAAATGTACCTGCGAAAATTCTTCCCTTCTTTATATGAGAGTTTCGGCATATTTCTGCCGTTGATTACAACAAACTGTGCGATATTAGGAATGTGTTTGTTTATCAACCTCTGGGGTATTGAAAGTTTGCTCGAAGCGGTTGTTCTTAGTTTCGGTGCCGGCATCGGCTTTACGATGGCGATTTGCATTATGGCCGGCATTCGGGAAAATCTGAATATGGCTGACGTACCGAAGTGTCTCAAAGGTGCGCCGATTACGTTGATTACTGCGGGTATCCTGGCTATGGCCTTCATGGGTTTTGCGGGAATGATAAGATGATTTTAGGCAGTGTGTTGGAATTGTGGAGTAGTGCCTGGCCGGCCGGGATTACAATGCTCGGTCTGGGCAGCGGCTTTGCGCTGGTGTTGTTAATCGCAAGCGAAAAGCTCAAGGTCGAGGTGGACCCTAAGATAGAACAAATACACGAAGCTTTACCGAATCTCGACTGCGGCGCTTGCGGATTTGCCGGCTGCGGCCAGTATGCCAAGGCCGTTCTGGAAAATCCAGAGCTATTAGGTCAATGTGCGCCCGGCGGACAGGAAACGTCCGCGAGAATTGCAGAGGTATTGAATCTGCAGGTCAGCGCATCAGGCCCCCAGCACAGACCGGTCGTACACTGCCATGCCCATACTGCTGAGAAGACCTATCATGCAATATATCAGGGAATAGAAAGCTGCATCGCTGCCAACGCATTGGCTAATGTGCAGGCCTGTGGATTCGGCTGTCTGGGCACAGGTGATTGTACGAGAGCATGCAAGTTCGATGCCTTACACGTTGTTGATGGCCTGGCTACTGTTGACTATGAAAAATGCACCGGCTGTACGGCCTGCGCTAAGACCTGCCCGCGCGGCCTGATTGAGATGGTTCCGTTCACATCTGAGAATATTATGATTGTAGGATGTAACAGCAAGGAGACGGGCAAGAGCACACGGTCAATCTGCAAGGTCGGCTGCATCGGCTGCGGCATTTGTGTCAAACAAACGGACATGTTCTCGGTCAAGGATAATCTGGCACGGATAGACTACGCCAGATACGAACTAAACGAACAAACCGAAACCGCGATGAAAAAGTGCCCGACAAAGGTGATTACCTATCGTGGAAAAACCACAGAGAGTCTTCGGCAGCCTGCGGCAACAGCCGCCGATTCCTGAGTAATGCACACAACTCAATCTTTTTTTATATATTTTTCTGCTCCGCTGGTTTTGATGAGTTTAAATTCCGGCTGAGAGGTTATCAAAATCGCCTCAGTGCCGTTGATTTTCTCAATTAACTCAAGGCCGTTCTTGTTCCCCATTACACTTACAGCCGTAGCTAATGCATCGGCATTAGTTGCATTATCGGCAATGATGGTTACACTTGAGAGACCTTCGGTACTTGTTCCGGTCTTACGGTCTATTATATGGCCGCGGCGTTTACCTTCGATTATAATGAACTGCTGGTAATCGCCGCTGGTAGCTATCGCCCCATTGGCAATTTTCAGCTTCAATAAAACTTCACTTCCGGCCGAATCTTTTACCATATTCGGATTCTGCAGTCCGATTACCCAGTAGTCCCTTCCCTTGAAAGGTGCGCCGAAGCATCGAATATCACCGCCGAGATCGACCATACCACCGATTGCCCCATGGGTTTGCATCGTCTCGACCGCCTTGTCAACGGCATAGCCTTTGGCAATTCCACCCACATCGAGCTGCATACCTTCAACGGTGAACTGCACTGTCCTGTTCCGGTCGTCAAGCTTCAGCTTCTCAAAACCGACTTTCGATTTGGCATCGGTGATTTCATCCTGGTTAGGGAGGGCTTGTTTTCTTTTGGCCTTACGAAACAATTCCACCAGAGGCCCGACGGTAATATCAAATGCGCCATCAGTAAGTTCGCTGAATTCAATGCTTCTTTGTAAAACCTCAAAGGTTGACTGGCTGAGCTGGACTGCTTTTTCGAATCCGTCCCTGTTTACACTGCTTATTTCCGAATCGCTCTTGTAGTCACTCATCAAATCGTCAACTTTGTTGATTTGTATAAAAGCGTTTTCGATGCATTTTCCAGCCGTATCCGAATCTTTTGCTATTACAACTGCGCGTGCGAATGTCCCCATAACCAGCCGATGCCCGCTGTCCAGCTCGACTTGTTTTTCCGGGCCGGATGAAAAATAAATCGCCACAACAATTAAACAAGCGACAAATACTACAATTATGACGCTGCCGATTTTTTTGCCTGTTGAAGATGTTTTCATAACAGGATTTCATAATTGATATTCAATCGATATTCAATAGAAAATAATCGATAATCAGTTTATAATACCGGTATGGATAAAAAAGAAGTAACAATATTGGCCGAGCGTATTGAGCGGGAGTTTCTCCCCTTTGTTCGCAGCCCCTCCAGATATATAGGCGGCGAAGTAAACCAAATCAAAAAAGACCTCTCGCAATGTGAGCTGTCTGTAGCTTTGTGCTTTCCGGATATTTATGAAGTAGGCATGAGTAACAGCGGAATAGCGATTATATATGACGTCCTTAACAACCTTGATGGAGTGGCTGCCGAGCGGGTCTTTTCGCCGTGGATTGATGCTGAGAAGGTGCTGCGTGAGAAAGGAATCCCCCTCTTTAGCCTGGAGTCCAAAGCGTCCCTAAAGAGCTTTGACATCATAGGCTTTAGCTTGAGCAGCGAGCTTTGCTATACCAATGTGCTTAATATGCTTGACCTCGGCGGTATAGATGTACGAAGTTGTAATAGAAGCAAAGATAATCCGCTGATAATCGCCGGCGGCAGTATGGCAAGCTGCGGTGAAGGCCTCGCTGAGTTTATAGATTTGTTTCTATTGGGCGATGGTGAAGAAGCAGTAGTAGAGCTTGCGGAACTGGTTAAATCGCAAAAAAAGGCCGGTGCGACAAAAGAACAAATCCTTCTCTGCGCCGCTAAGAAATTCGACTTCGCTTATGTCCCGTCTCTTTATGAATTCAAATACGAAGGGGCGAAAATAAAATCGTTTAAGGCCAACTCACCCGGATTGCCCACTAAATTCAATATCGCCGTCGTGGAAGATTTTGAAAATGCCGCCGTTCCGCAGCGTCCAATAGTGCCGTTTGTGCAGGCGGTCCACGATAGGGTCAGTGTCGAGATTATGCGCGGCTGTCCGGGCCGATGCAGGTTCTGCCAGGCGAGCTTTTGCAGAAGGCCCGTCCGCTATCGCAGCGTTGAAAAAATTATCGATATAGCCAAGATCTGTTATCACTCGACAGGATATGATACCGTCAGTTTGCTTAGTCTATCGAGCGCAGATTATCCTAAACTCGAAGAATTGGTCGCCGGCCTTGATGCTTATTTTCAGGATAAGCACGTGGGTTTATCACTGCCGAGCCTGCGCGTCGATAAGCAGTTGAAACTGCTCCCACAGTTACTGACCTCGGTGAGGAAAGGCGGCCTTACTATAGCCGTTGAGGCGGCAAGTGAAAAGTTAAGGCAGGCCGTGAATAAACCTCTCAAAGACGAAGATTTGTTCGCCGCTGTCGAATCAGCATACCGGGCCGGCTGGCAGCGATTGAAATTATATTTTATGGTCGGCCTGCCCGGCGAGACCATCGAGGACGTAAAACGGATTGTGCAGTTGTCATTCGAATTAGCAAAGCTGCGAAAAAATATAGACGGCAAAACCGGCCAGATTAATAGTGCCATAAGCTGGTTTGTACCCAAGCCTCATACGCCCTTCGCCTGGCTGGGGCAAAAGCCGGTAAGCTATTTCGAGCAGGCAAAAGAGACGATAATCGATGAGAAGAGAAAGCTTCGTGCTAAATTCTTGCAGTTTAAGTTCCACAATATAAGATGCAGTGTACTGGAATCGGTGATTGGCCGGGGCGACAGGCGATTATGTGACGTTATCGAAGCGGCCTGGCGGGATGGCGCAAAGTTCGATTTGTGGGATGAATGTTTTGACTTCGAGATATGGCAAAGAGCATTCGACAAATTCGGATTAGATTTTGAAATTCTCGCACAGAAACAATTCGACTCCGATGAAATCCTGCCCTGGGAACATTTAGGAGGCCCCGACAAAAAATATCTGCTTGGACACCTTGAAAAAGCAACCAAAGAATTGCACAAATAATTGTTCTAATGCCCTGGAGTTTATCCGGCTTTAGATGTACTCTTATACTCTATATTTATTTTTACCTTGAAAAGCCGTCTTTTGCGCTGTATTTTCTCTTTCGCGAGTTTTTTTTTGTTTTCAAACACCTTAGCCGGGCATTTTAAGCCGGTCTTGGTGCTTATGATTTGTATTGTCGAGATCATCTTAAAGAAAAAATACAAAATAAGGACAAAAGGTCAGCCGAAACTCATGAAGTTCAGGCGTCTTATCTTATAGAATTGGTGTTTTTTAGGTTTTATTCCGAAAGCATAACAGCAATCGTCATGCTGATTAGTACAGAGATATAAAAATGAGATTTTGGAAAAGAATAATTAGATATGCAGTAATAACGATTAACGAGCAAGGTTTTGAATATGAGGCGGGCGGAAAGCTGATTTCATGCAGCCAATGCGGAAATACAAGATTTTTTAAAGGTAAGGCACAATTAAATACAAAAGATATGACCATATGGGGTTTGGATTACTTCGATAAATCCGCAAAAACAATTTGTTGTACACAATGCAGTTTTACTTATTGGTTTGGAAAATCACTGGTAAACAAGACTTTATTGGAATAAAAAGGCAGCAGAATTATGTCGGACAGGACAGCATGTGAATATAAAATCGATAATGATTTCATTAAATGCAGCCATTGTAAAAATACTTATTTTTTTAAAGGCTCTGCAATGCTAAATACGGCCGGAATGACATTCCTGGGACTGGATTGGGCAAATCGTACCGCAATAACATTAATGTGTGAAAATTGTGGTTTAATACATTGGTTCGGTAAAGCACCGAACCCCGTGACAACATAAAATTAAATTAGTGTAAAGATATGAAGTTGCGTCGAAAGCATATTATCATAATCGCCCCGGGCATATTGTTGTTTGTAATAATAGCTTTTCAACGTTTAGCTCAATATCTTGTAAAACATCATGCCACAAAAATTGAATCAGATTACTTTATTATCGCAATCATCGTTTTTGGTACTTTCCCTTTTACAATGGCGCTGCTTTACATTGTTTACAGCTATCTCCAACAGCTCAAAGAAAAACAACAGGCCGAGGAAGACAAACGATTTTACTCAGACTATATCGAAGGCAAAAACTAAGTTTTTGTGATACGAAAATCATACAAATATAATAAGGTGGAAAAATGATTAAGGCAAAATACAAGCACACAAATATTGTAGCCCGGGATTGGCGCGATCTTGCCAATTTCTACTGTCAGGTTCTCGGCTGCTGCGAAGTTCCTCCGGAAAGGGCCGCTACCGGAGAATGGGTCGAACGCTGTACATCTGTTCCCGGTGCCGAGGTCCGCGGTATTCATTTGCGGCTGCCGGGTTATAGTGAAGATGGGCCGACACTTGAGATATTCCAGTACAACAATGCGCAGTGCCGCCCGGAAACAGCTATCAATCGTCCGGGTCTGGCGCATCTTGCCTTCGAGGTTGAAGATGTCGAAGCAGCCAGAGACGAGGTAGCAGCCGCAGGTGGTGCATGTGTCGGTGAGATGGTCACTGTGGATATCCCTGATGCCGGAATAATCACATTTATCTACATGACCGACCCGGAAGGAAACATTATCGAGTTGCAAAAGTGGGAATAATCCTGATAATCAGCGGCATGTGCTTTTAGCCCTTCGGATAAGTTTAATATGGAAGAATTCATTGGAGAAAGTATTGAAGTGGAAAAGGCCGAAACTTCGCCCCGGCCGGTGAGTTTCAAATGGCGAGGCCAAATACACGAAGTCGCCGAAGTGCTGGACGAACACGTTGATACTGGCTACGGCAACCTGCCGCCGAGCAGCCAGAAATGGAACACACGCAGGCACCGCCGCTATTATGTTGTGAAAGATTCACAAGGTGACGTCTTTAAGATATATCTGGATTACGCCAACCGCAAAAAACCGACCTGGTGGCTGGCAGAAAAGCGAGCACAGAAAAGCACCGACGATGTCGAGTGTTAAATAAGTTAGTGGAATACAGAGATTTTAGATGAATAAAGAAATTAAGAAACGCCTGATTTTCTATCCATGTCTATTTACTGTTATAGGTATATCAACATATTGGTGGCCGGGTCCTGTCCAATGGAGAAACATGCGTCAAGCACGACGAGAGATTGACTCAGTACAAAAGGAGTTGGAGGGGGATGCACGATTCTCTCAATTAAAGATAGGTGTAGGCACTGCCAACTTAGGGCGAGATATATATGTCCGGGGCGAGATTCCCGATCAGCAAAGCTTTGAATATCTCAAATCGCTGATGGGAAAGAAAATCTCCTCGAAATTTAGAATCAGGTATTTTGTAAAAATATCGGAAGATTCTGATGGAGCTTTTTAGTTGAAAATTGGGAG
>DAOUVA010000118.1 GCA_030667885.1 Phycisphaerae bacterium | reverse complement strand
CATCTTACAAGACAGTATCTTACGATAAAAACACCCAAAAAACGTAAAATAGCTGATTCAGTGTTCTCGAACTTAAGCTTGGATTGTGTAAGTCTTTGTGCAGAATACAGGTTACCGTTCGCAATACTTGCAAAAAACACTAACCATCCTCTTGATTACGCCCGGCAGGACTCGAACCTGCGACCTACGGATTAGAAATCCGTTGCTCTATCCAGCTGAGCTACGGGCGCAAATATCTGTTTTTCCAGAACCCGATAATATCCACAAAAGAAAAACATACTTCCAAAAATTTCCCGCATACTTTACATCCAACCGGCGAATATTGCAAGAAGATTAAAAGTGAGCTTTACTGCTATGCGACAATTAAAATGATAACGATATACAAATCACAAAAAGTAAGCTCAGGCAGGCAGTAATCGGGTGTGTAATTAAAAAGAATCGCTCCGCAGAATACCCACATCGATTGATATTCTGAACCCTTAGTTGCACTGGAGTACAGGCCTTTGTTTTCTACGGAGCAAAAAGAAGCAATTACCTTAAAGACACATTTTTTTCTGAGCCTTATTAATCGTCCATTGTAACTAAGCAGAACAACGCCCGGTAAAAACGTCACTTGATAAGTGCTGGGAATATCTGCTTTACCAAACAACAAATTCCTAAATAAGGAACCTTTTAAAGCAAAACTACATTAACTCAGATTACAAAAATAAGTTATGAAAAAGCATCTAATCTTCTGGCATTAAACAGTAACTCCTCGAAAGAAAGTCCCTGAACCTGAAAAAATATATATTGGAACCAAAAAAATTTTCCGCCCGAATCTTACCTGTTGGTAAGTTATGCAAGTTCCGCCGAAACCTAAAACACTTTCGCAACCACGCATTCTGCGCCGTATCTCCTTGCTATATATGGCTTTACGAGATATCGCCAATTGACTCACCCTGTAAATTGAGGACAATGTGAAGAAATAAGGGTCCGAATAATACAAAAAACACACCCGCTCTGGCAGCTTGGGCTATTTAGATATTGACATCTATTAGATAATTAGGTAAAATACAAAGGTCGGCTAAGGCCAAAAAAATTATATTTTGGAATTTAGCTATTGACATAGACAAAGAAAACTGTTATTTTGACAAGTTAGCAAGGAATATGATTAAGTATGGCCGTGTCATTTATGTGTAGGGCCTTGCTGTAAATACGGAGAGTGAAAGTGAGGAGAGTGATGTTGAGGAGAGATGAAAAGACTTCGCATAATTCACTTCTTTATCCGCACTTTCGAGCCCTTGGTGAACTTTGGCCAGTCGAACAGGAAAAGCTGCGTAGCTGAAAAAGAGGGCATTAACGCAGCACTGTAAATCCGAGGGACCGGAAAACAATTAGCTTGCTGTTTCTCGTTGGCGGCAAAGAAGCTGTCGTTCGTAAAGTAAGTTTATTGGGGGAGGGAAAAATGAGAAGAGTGATGAAAACCTTGTTGGTGGCAATAATACTGTTCGCAATGCCCGTGATAGCACAGGCGAAAGCGCCGTTTGTGAACATATCTCCTTCGTCCGACAGTCTTCAGTTCGGAGATATTGAGTTCACGGAACCCTCTCTTATTGCACCGGGAGCGGCACTGTACCCCACCATCTTCGGCACATCTTCAGCAAATTTAACCCTAAAGGTGGAATCCAACTGTCTGCATGGGCCGATAATGGCATCTATAACAACGCTGACACATCGCTGGGGCAAATCCATAACGCCCGATCGTATTTCCATAAAATCGCCAATTACAGATGGATACGTTTCAATGGCAAAGCCGGTACTCATATCGAAGCCGGAAATGGGTTCACACAATATTGATTTGAGTTTCCGTCTGGAGATCAATCCATTCGAAGCCGCCGGACGGTATGAAGGAACTCTTACGTTTACAATAATGCCTTTACCTTAGTTGACAAAATGGCCAGGAAAAAGAAAGAAACAGAATACGTAATAATAAACGAATATCAATGCCCAGGGTTTGTGGATAGAAGTTGTTCAGTTAGAACAGCCAGCCCCCTCCTTGACAAAGGTTGGGGAGAAAGGAGGTGTGAGGTAGTGAGAAGTGATAATTCGTAAGCATACGGATGCTTTCGAACCGCCTGAAGAAAGAGGCCCGTTCTTGAGGTGGAAAATGATTTACCTGGTGGGAATGAAATTCCCGGCTTGCAAATCATAACTTTATGGGTCCCGATTCAGATCGGCATTAAAGCGGGCATAGTCGTCAGAGTCGGTAAAAAAGTTTAGTCCCGCTAAACGTGTGGTTCAGGCAATGAGCCTGGGCTAAGGAATTTTTAGTAGCTCCGAAGGTCAATAAAAATTTGGCCTTTCAGGGAGCGAGGGTTAAGAAAGGGATATGAAAATGGTAAAGAAAAGTATAATTGCACTCGCAGTTGTAGCTCTGTTGGTCACTGTTGTCCAAGCGGACGACCCAGTTATCAAAAGAGACGGCGACTGGCCCTGGACCTACAAAGCAATAGACCTTTGTATTATGCCTGTATATATGGATGTAGGTCACTATGTACAGCTTAAGGAATGCAACAAGCGCGAGCTCATACTCAAACAAGTAGATTGCGAAAGTATCGGCAAAGGCGGCGATGACTTCCCGTGTTACTCAGGCTGTGAAGAAATCGAAGTAAAAGCCAACTTCCCGGCAATTTTCGGTGGTAAGTTATCGAAGATTGGTCCCATCCTCAAGGACACAAGCGTGTACTGGACAGATGATCTCAACCAGATCAATGGTGGTGGTGATTGGGAAAAATTGGAAGTCTGCATCGATGCCTGGAAGGCAGAGATCTGGAAGGCTTCTGAGCCTGATGATGAGACGCATGTTGGTGACCTTACGATTAACGTAAAGCCCCCGGATACAGGCAGTTAATCAGCAGGACAGTCCCCCCAATAGAAGTGTAGTTTTATAGGCACTTCTTAAAAGAACTGGGATATGTTAAAATGAATATGGAGGGGTAGATATTAAAATCTACCCCTCCTGTTTTTTTAACCATTTTTGTCAACATGGGTGATTTGGGCAATTTACTCTTGACTTTGAGGCTGAAAAATGATATACTTGGTAATAATTTAATGCGGAAATAAGAAGGAAGATAAGTACAAGCGAGGGGATTCCATCAAATATCGAATTGGGGGCGGAAATCCAGCTTTTTATAGGCCTGTGCTCAGGCTGGTATTAAAGCGGAGATAATCATCAAGAACGAGGAAGAAATGTTTATCCGGCTAAACGTGTAGTCAAGGCTGTCAACCTGGGCTATATAAATTTTAATAGCTCCGAAGGGCCAGGAAATTGGCCTTTACTGAGAGCAAGAATTAAGAGGGGGATATGAAAATGGTAAAGAAATGTATCATTGCACTGGCAGTTGCAGCTGTTATGGTTACTGCTGTCCAGGCGGGCGACCCGGCCATTAAGAGAGATGGCGACTGGCCCTGGACCTACAAAGCAATAGACCTTTGCACAATGCCCGTGTATATGGACGTAGGTCATTATGTACAGCTCAAGGAGTGTAACAAGCGTGAAATTAAGCTGGTACAGGTAGATTGTGAAAGCATCGGCAGAGAGAGCGGCGACTTCCCGTGCTACTCAGACTGCGAAGATATTGAAGTCAAAGCCAACTTCCCGGCAATCTTCGGGGCCACGTTATCCAAAATTGGTCCGATCCTTCAAGACACAAGTGTGTACTGGAAAGATGATCACAACCAGATCAGCGGCTCAACAGGAGGCTGGGAAAAATTGACAATTTGCATGGATGCCTGGAACGCAGAGATCTGGAGGGCGGCCGAACCGGCTGAAAACGCGAAGGTTGGCGAAATTACGATAAACGTAAAGCCCCCGGATGGACCGTAATCAGCAGGATAGTCTCAGTAGAGACCAGAGGCTGTAATATGCCTTGTCTCGAACGTCCGTAATTCTCTACTGAGATAAGTCAAAAAGCAAATTAATCAGGGAGGGGCAATCGCGAAATCTGCCCCTCCTGTTTTTTTGAAAACTATTTTGTCAATATAGGATAATTGGGTAAATTATGCTTGACATTCAGATAGAAAAGTGATAGACTTGGTAATAATTAAGCATGGGTGAAAGAAGGAAGATAAGCGTAAATGTAGTTATCGAGGAAAAGGGGCTCTTACAAGTTTAGATTGGTGGTCACTATGGGGATTTGGGAAGGAATTATAAAAAGTAAAGATAACAAATAGCCGAAAAGGTAAAAGCCTCGGTATTGGTATAAATATCCCTGATATTGACCAGAAAAAATACAATTAAAGATGCAATAACAGACTTAGAATCGTAAGAACACAAGTAACTTTGGAATTATACGTATTCTACACTTTTTGCATTTATAAGAAGTTATTGGGAGGTAGAAAAAGTGAGGAAGCAAAATGTCGCTCAAAACCATCTGGCGTTTGCCATAATAATTGCGCTGAGCGTTCTTGTCTCCGGGGGGTCTGCTTTCGGTCAGTTTATTGTCCAGCCTATGAGAATGGACCTTCCGCTTATGCCGAAACAACGGTTTCAAACAGCGCTGGCCCTTCAAAGTTTCGACCCGAACGAGGTTCACGAGATAGATTTAACAGTCATCGATATTACCCAACTGGAAAACGGCCAGTGGGAAATCATTGAGCCTAACGACACTACATTTGATAGATCGGGGCTTAAATCCTGCAAATCGTGGATAAGCCTGTCAAACAAGTATACTGAAATCAAGCCTATGTCGGGAGCTCGCGTCAGGGTTGATATCAAAGTGCCGATTCGCACGCGAGGGTTCCACGCTGCCGGGATTATTGCAAGCGTAAGACCCAGACCCGGCCTGTTAACTCAATTCGGTGTACGAGTACGCTTTTTGATCCCTGTATTTATTGATGTACAGGGTGGCAGGCCTATACGACATAAAATACAACTTAAACAAATGGAAATCGAATCCATAAAAGCTCACAAGGCAAATCCGGCAACAACACATGTCATAATGAGCATTGATAATAACGGCGAGACACGTTCCCACCTGAAGGGATTTGCTAAAATCACAGGCTTTTTTGACGAACACTGGCGAGAAATTACAACCGCAGAATTCACTGGTGCCAGCATAATCCCTGGCGCCAAACTCAAATTAAGAGCCAACATCGGAAGGACGCTGCCATCGGCAAAATACAAGATAGGAGGATGGCTCTACGTTGACGGGCGACGTGACCAGAGAATTACCGATGAAATGGATTTCGTAGGCGATGCAAGCATCAAAAAAGTAGCAGCAGATGCACCTATCGACCTGAATCCCGGCAGTATTTCAATAAACTCAATGCCGGGGGCCACCCGCGTCGGAGCGATAAAAATCTACAATGCATCTGACGAGGCTATTAATGTGCAGGCCGCTATTCGGCTGCCGCAGCCCCTTATGGGAACCGCTTTCGGAGACATAAAGGGCGACGATCTGGACTGCACCGGATGGCTTCAGATTGAGCCTAAGCAATTCACGCTGCGTAGCCATGCCCAGCAGAGCATACGCATTATATCAAAGATGCCCAACAATGTATCAGAGTCGATTCCCTGTTATTACGCCCTTCTTGGCTTTGTCAGCTCCTATGCCGACGGCCAGAGTGGAGGGGTAACAACTGCGCCGATCAGCGTTGCAAATCAGAATATCAATGTCGATCCTTATGTTTACGGAATGACGCTAAAGCCCGCCCTGAAAGGTGGTTCTGAGTATTATATTGTCGCCAGATACGGCAATTTCGGTCGAATCCACTTTACGCCACTAAGATGCAGGGCGGCAATTGTGGACTCCCAGGGGGCACCAAAGGCAATAGCAACACTTATCAGCAGGAAAACAGATATGATACTGCCTTTAGAGGCAAGGGATTACTCCGGAGTTATCGATATTTCCAGAGTTCCCATAGGCACTTACCGTCTCGCGGCCGAGCTGAAATACGGCCCGGACCTGGAAGAAAAAACAGATAAACAAATTGGTATACGAGTCATGGCCCAAGGAGGGCAAAAGGTCATAGAAGTTTTACAGTTGGAAAATCTTGGAGAAAAAATCGAGGTTCAATGGTAGTTAACCGGCAAAGTCATTTTTTACTAAAGAATCAAGCTGGATTGCCGATACAAGGCAAAAGAGCTGTAGTTCTGCCGGTTAATGGCTACAGAAAGGGACATTGACTTATGGCAAGGAAAAAGATCAGTAAATTTTTATCGGACGGCGCGATGATCATCTTCGCTGTTTTGATCTGCGCGTTGAATGTCAACGTCCAGGCTCAAATCGTAGGGGAAAGATTAACTTACACGATCTCCGGCTCAGTGGGGCAACCTGGAGTGACTATGAACGGTCTGCCGGACACAGTTACCGATGGGAACGGCTACTACAGCGCCGTTGTCGGATACGGCTGGAAAGGCACTGTTACTCCTGTATTGCCCGGCTTTACCTTCGAGCCGCAACAAAGACCCTATGCTAAGGTTACCAGCCACCAGCCTAACCAGAACTACGACGCCAAGCTCAAGACATACAAAATCTCGGGGTTGGTAAGCGTTGGCGGTAACCCAATGAAAGACGTCGCGATGGACGGTCTGCCCGGTACTCCCGTTACAGGAGCCAATGGAATTTATGAGGCCACTGTGGACTTCGGGTTCACAGGCAGCGCTGCACCAATGAAAGATGGTTATTTATTTACACCGGGAAGTAAACCATACAATAACGTCAGCAGGGACATGCCGAACCAGAACTATACCGGTGCAGTCGTTACCTTTACAATCTCAGGCTCAGCCGGGGTTGAGGGAGTAACATTGAACGGTCTGCCGGGTAATCCGAAGTCCGGTGTAAACGGTGCATATAGCGTAACAGTTCCTTTCAACTGGGGCGATACGGTCAAGCCGGAAAAAGAAGGCTACACCTTTGAGCCGGCTGAGATGCCATATACCGATATTATGACTTCGTATCCAAATTCGGATTACTATGCAAATCCGATTACTTTTACAATATCCGGCTCCGCTGATATGGATTCAGTAGAAATGACCGGACTGCCGGGACCTGCCGTCTTTACCGATGGGAACGGTTATTACACCGCCATCGTCGAATGGGGTTGGAGCGGAAGCATAAAGCCGGTAAAAGCAGGTTATAAATTTGTACCCTCTACAATTAACCACACCAAGCTTACCACCGATAAGGCCAATCAGGATTGCACTCCCGAGCAGATTATGCTAACAATTTCCGGCTCTACGGGTATGGAGGGCGTAACAATGCAAGGCCTGCCCGGCAATCCGAAAACCGGCCCGGGCGGCGCATACAAGGCAACAGTTGACTATGGCTTCAGTGAAATCGTTATACCTATGATGGAGGGCTATGAGTTCAACCCACCTGATATGCCATACGCAGCCATTACAAATGACCAGAAAAATCGTAACTATACCGGCAAAGAGATAACCTTTACAATCAGCGGCTCAGTCGGAGTTGGCGGCGCAACACTTAAAGGTCTGCCCGGAAGAGCTGTTATGAGCAATCCCGACGGCACATATAGCGTCGAAGTCAAATATGGCTGGAAGGGAACAATTACGCCCGCAAAGGCAGGCTACACATTTGAACCGAAAGAAATAAAGTACCCTGAGCTGTATGGCACTGAGGTTAATCGCGACTATTATGTATCAAAAGAAAAACGTACCATTGCCGGCACCATACGCACTGATAAGAACACGCCTGTCGAAGGTATATTTGTTGTAGCAGACAGCGACGGAGGTTCGGCTACAACTAATGCAAATGGCGAATACGAACTGACCGTAGATTACGGCTGGCGCGGAATGGTAACACCTACACTCCTGGGTCATAACTTCAGACCGACAAATAAAAGATACGCAGTGCCCACTACAAGAGACCAGACCAATCAGGTCTTCACAGCAATAGTACGGACGTTTACCATCACCGATACTGTGATGATTGGCGGAACAGGTATTAAAGGTGTCAAGGTCACGGCCAATAATGGTGGAGGCACTGCCGTCACCAATGATAAGGGGCTATTCACTGTTGAAGTACCATATAACTGGACAGGCGAGATTGCGCTGGATAAAGAAGGTTTCGCGTTCCCGAGCAAGCCTTACACCAGCAACATTATCGAAAACTGGAAGGATGATATGCCCGTTTCGCAAATTATTCCTCCACGAAGACCTACGCCGACACCGGCACCTGGTCAACCAACAGAACCGACACCTGGTCAACCAACAGTCACGGTTCCCAAGGGCGATTCATGGACTGGCGGCGCGATACCGGTACCTCCCAGTCTTGAGCCGGAAAAACCGCTCTCACCTTTTGAGCAGATACAAAAACAACTGGATAAACTTATCAAAGACCAGCAAGCTCCTGCAGTAACGGAACCAAGCGCACTCGTTCCACAGGTAACGCTTATTAGTAATACTTTTATCGATGATCCGCTGATCGATGCACTTCAGAATATCGCCGCAGCGGCAAACATTACAATTATCCCCGATGAAACCGTCGTAGGTAATATATCCTGTACATTAAAAGATGTCACCGTTGAAACGGCCCTTGATATCGTCCTGGCCGGAACTCCCTATATCTGGAAGAAAACGGAGCATTTTTATCTTGTTGCCTCTGGAGAACTTACCACAGGAGGCCTACAAAACTCGATGTTCGCACGTATGAGCGAAACCCACCGGATAAAAATGAGCTATGTCACCGCTGAGGCCGCTGTGGGACTTCTATCCACTGCATTCAAGCCTTATGTACAGGCCGAAATCGGCAAGCTCAGAACTACTACACAACCCGCAACTGATACATATACAGTGGTTGTTACTGCTCCGCCGGCCCTGGCCGAGCGTATCATCGCCGACCTCAAACAAATCGACAAAATTCGCCAACAGGTCCTGCTGGATGCACGTATCGTGGTAATGGAACGAGGAAATCTGCTGAACCTGGGAGTACAGTGGAATTGGCCAACAATGAGCGGCGGAGTTCTAAGCACTGACCTGAAAGGCTTAGGGGGAGGCTTATTGGACTTCGGCGGCAAAGTAGCCTCGGGTTTCCAAATCGGCTATGCTCCTGATGCAACTTTTACAAATGCACTTTCAGCGACACTGAATCTTCTTTCTCAGAATGACGAGGCTACCATAATTGCCAATCCTCAAGTATTAGCACAGGATGGCAAGATGGCCGATATCTCTGTTATGACCGAAGAGTACTATTTCATGACCGGAAACCAAGGCGCAAGCCAAAATTCATTCAGTTACTATTCCGAGCTGGAAAAGATTGAGTCCGGAACCAAGTTAAATATCACACCCCACATTGGGGACAATAATGATATTACGCTGGATCTGGCCATCGAAGTCAGTGACAGCATACCTGCCGGTGCTGAAAGCGGCCTTCCGGTCATTACACGCAGAACATCTTCGAACACCGTCCGTATCAAAAACGGTGGAACCGTTGCTCTGGCCGGCCTGACCGAGAACAGAACACGTACCGACAAAAGACGAGTGCCGGGCCTCAGTAAACTTCCGTTTATCGGTGGATTGTTCAAAAATACCAGTGACCAAGCGGCATCGAGAGAGATTGCTGTATTCGTTACGGCCCACATAATACCCGAGTCGAGCCCGGACACCAATTATACCCAACAGCCCACATACGGAATACAGGAACCAACGGGTCAGGCTCCCATGAATCAGGCTCCAGCTCCAGCACGGCAAGCCCAAATGGGCATGGGTCAGGCTCCGATGGGTCAGGCTCCAAGACAACCCATGGAAGGCGATTTCAGGACGAGCCTGCGGCGAAGTTTATCACGTCCCCTCAGATAAAGGGACGTACTAAGAGGAGATGAAAGCTATGAAGCCAATTAGCCAGAGATCAAAAAACATCGATGTGATTTTTATATCATTGCTGCTGACACTTCTGGCTTTTGGTTTGAGTGGTTGTGTAGGAAACAGAGGCTTTGAGATCTTTCCGGTGAATAACCAGAACAGACTTACTCTAAGCTCTGATGATATTG
>DAOUVA010000423.1 GCA_030667885.1 Phycisphaerae bacterium | reverse complement strand
ACCGCCAGTGTCCCCGTCGACGATCCGCGAATTCAGAAGGGGATTCAGTGGCTTAAAACTCATCAACGAGCCAGCGGGCGTTGGTTCACCCGATCGATGGACAAGGACAGCCTACAATACGTCACCAACTCCGGCACAGCGTACGCCATCCTTGCCCTGGCCGCATGTGGTGAAATCGACCGCACCGGCCAGATAAGACGAGACTGACAACCTGTCCCCACGAAAATCCATATCTTAAGGGAAGTGTGCGGCCATGACCGGCATAATTCCCGACGTGTTAGTCCATTCGAGCGGCACCCAATGATTCAATTTAACTTTGAACTCTTCATAGGCGGCCGTTGGTCAATTACTTCCATTGTTTACCATGGGATATTTTGATGTACTCTCAAGATGATAAAAGAAGTGCAGATATTCAGCCTCCGGCAATTGGGGGGAAAATAGCAACTACATCATGATTGCTTAATTGATGTTCAGCAGACATCGCCAGACCATTTACGATTATTATCTTGGCATCTTTTTCAGGGATTTTGAGATATTTCAATAAATCGCTCATGGAACTTTCTTCAGGTAGTTCCAATTCTCTTTCGTTGAAGCGGCCTTCTCTAAAGGTCGCAAAAAGCTTTACTTCCACGACCATATCTTTTATTCCTTCATGCGATATTGAGTTGAGTTAGTTTAGCTTCAGTCGGTAATCCCTGTTCATTCCAACCACGTTCTTTGTAATATTCCGGCAAAAGTTCCGGCAGACGATGTACATGTCCCTTGCAAGGCCCCTTCGGAATGGGTTCAGTTAGAAGGCGCCGAGGTAGTGTGTCCTGCTCAGGACTGATACCTGCCTTCAGATTAAACATCCGTTCTATGTTCCATATCCTGTCACCGGCTTCAAGCAGTGTTTCTTTGGTCCAGTCTTGCCCGACAATAGCGTTGAACAAATCCTTATAGTCATCTGCTCCAAGAGCGAATGATGTGAAAAGGCATAATCCCAGGGAATCAATTACCGCCGTTAAGTCCTGGAATATTTTTACCCATACAGCCTTTCCTTCGATAGAGTGGGGATCCAGCTTTTCCGGCAATCCCACAATTTCCGGAGCAATCATATACCCCCTGACATGACAACCGCCACGGTTAGATGTGGCGTATTGTAAGCCATGACCCTGAACACCTCTCGGGTCATAAGCCGGTAATTCCTGCTTCTTTACTGACATTGATAGTTCCGGCACTCCGAACTCTTCTGCCAATCTGTAGGACCCAAGCGCCAGCTTTGCCCCAAATCCTTCACCTGCTCCCATTTTACGTGTCCATTCAACGATTGCTTCGCCGGAGCCAAACTTTAATGCTGGCCCATCAATTTCATCTGAACCAATAATACCCTTTTCATACATTTCCATAGCGCAGGCAATCGTCGCTCCAGCAGATATCGTATCCAAACCATATTCGTTGCACCATTTGTTCGCCTTGATTATCGCCGGCAGGTCGTCAACGCCGCAACTGGCACCGTACGCCCAAAGAGTTTCAAACTCCGGGCCTTCTCCTTCGACGTCATCGACCTTTGAATATCTCCCGCAAGCAATTGGGCAATGGAAACATGCCACATTCTTAATCAGATACTTTTCGGCTAACGTTTCACCTGAGGTTTTGTCGGCAGTTTCAAAATATGACTCCTGGAAATTGTTGGTCGGATAAATTCCACTCTGATTAATCAAATTCACCAGTGCGGCCGTACCATATGCGGGCAGGCCTTTGCCAGTGACATCGTTCTCTCGTATTTTTTTTCTGACATTTGTTAATACCTTCTTGGTTTCATCGTCTCTGGCGGGCTTTAGTTTCCCGGTACCTCTTACCACAATCGCCTTCAGGTTCTTGCTGCCCATAACCGCTCCTACTCCCGATCTGCCGGCAGCACGGTATTTGTCGTTTAACACACAAGCCAATAAAGCAAGATTTTCACCGGCAGGGCCAATGGTCAGAACTCGAGCCTTGGGATCTCCTGTTTCCTGAAGTAGAAGGTCGGTCGTTTCGGAAACCAGTTTGCCCCAATATTTTTCTGCATCCTTAATCTCAACAGTATTGTCATTGATGTGTATGTAACAAGGCTTGTCTGATTTGCCTTCGACGATAATCAAATCGTACCCAGCGCGTTTTAGTTCTGCACCCCAGAAACCACCCGAATTGGAGCTGGCGATAGTACCAGTCAGAGGAGATTTCGTTACTACCATGTATCGCCCTCCAGTCGGTGCCTGAGAGCCTGTAAGCGGACCCGTTGCGAAAATAATCTTATTTGCCGAATCGAACGGTTCGACCTCAGGTTCGACTTCTTGTGCAAGAAAATATGAGGCTAACCCGCGTCCCCCTACAAATTTCACAGCCAGATCCATATCCAGATTTTCCTGGTCAATCTGACCTGTACTAAGATTTATCCTTAAGAACTTTCCAGAATATCCCGCCATGATTTAATCTCCTAATAAACATGTTTTTGTATAGTCAAATATCTCCTCATGAGACTGAAATGTCAATGACCATCCGGTTATTTCTGAAAATTATTGGACGGGCCCCACAATGGCGCTGAGTCGCGCATTAACTGTCCCCAAAATGGCTCCTTTTTTTTATTTGCCTGATTCTTGGTTAGTTGCCCGGTGCTACCTATCGGTTTTGCTTTCGTTACCGAATTCCCATGCGCCGAGGTCGGGTCGTCCAGACCGAGGTCGTCGGCGGATGTCCTCGGTTACATCCGGCAGAGATATACCCTGGTCAATAGCCTCGGTCGCTGACTGGTTGAGTGCCAGATTGCCCGATGTCGGGTCCACAAAGTAACCGTCCAGGCGACCCGCGAGGTTTTGGCGAAGCTGAGCTTCTCCTCCGTCGAACCGGATTTCTCCATGCACCAGGTTGTTCACGATGTCCGTGCGAGAGGTCCCGGTCCCGATGCGGATACCGCGGCTCCAGTTCCTCTCGGGTCGCCAAATAGAATTATTGTAGACCTTGACATGCTCGGCGTACCACAACTCGATTCCACAGTCCGGCCCGCCTGTAATGAAGTTGTTGCGGATTACACTGTCGCGAATGTAAACGAGCCGTTCTCCAGCGACATTAGCTGTAGACTGACCGGGATTACCAAAGGCCACACCCCGGTCGCAGTTGATGATGAAATTTCGTTCCACCACGACCCGTCTGGACCGCACCCAGATGAAGATAGCAGCACGCCCGCCGCCATTGCGCCCCTTGATGTTCCGGAAGACGTTGTCGCTGAAGGTCCAGTCTTCCAGGGCCATCATGTCAATGGCGGCAATGTAGTCGCCACCGAACAACCAATGAGCTGGTGGGATCTTAGTATTCTCGAAGTGGCAGTAGCTAACAGAGCCTTTCACTGCACGGACATTCGTGTCTTTTCCCGCCGAACCCTTGATGGCGCGAACGCCGATGTTCCGGAAGCGGCAGTTATAAATGCAGATGTCCTTCGGTGCATTTTCCGCCTCCACCTTAATCCCGTAGGACCGACAATCGGCAAAAGTCAAGTCCGCTATGGTGACCCCTTGGCAGCGGCCGATATGCAGAATGTCGTCTCCCTTGACTTCGCTGTCCCATCCTTTGCCGCTAAGGGTGACCTTGGCCGGGTCGCCTGCGGCGCTGCGGATTGTGATGTTATTTTTCTTTTGAAGAATGATTGCCCGGGGCAGTTTGTAGTGACCTTCGCTGAGAAGGATCGTGCCCCCTGAGCCTATATGCTCAATCGCGAGGAAGAGTTCGTCCACAGTTGCAACGCGGATTACTTCTGCCTGCGGTGGTGCCAGCGGCGGGGCCTTTGGAAACCACAATGGGACCGGCCGACTCACGGGTGCCGCCGACGGCAACCCGGGAGCCTCCATCGACTGAACCTTTGCGTTTGAAATGAGAAAAAAATTAAGAATGAATGATAGCAGTGTAATGATCATAGAAACACCCTACGTTTCAAGGTTCCCGGAGATAGCTCTTGTTCCCGGATGAACCTTTCTAAACGTGCCTGTGAAAAATAGAATTTCTTTACAGCGACATATCATTCTATCAGAAATGTGGTGATGTTTCAAGTATTGGAATGTGATAGATGGATTCGTATTGGGCTGAAAAATGTGTTATAGACCGAAAACTACTATGTAGAAATAAAAAATACCTTGCCCGGCAGGACTTAACTTTATACTCTTTACATAAAAATTCCAGGGAGTCGTCAATGACGCAGATGAGCTATTTGCAATGGGCAGTTGAAAATACCAAGACAGAATGGTGGCATGATTCGGCAGAACCGAGTGAGATTGAGCGAGGTGTCCAGAGAGGCGCCGTCGGTGT
>DAOUVA010000176.1 GCA_030667885.1 Phycisphaerae bacterium | reverse complement strand
GGAACTGTGCCTATCAATAAGCTCAACTGGGAGAATATACCTGCCTGCGTTGACGGTAAGCATATTATCTCAACCGCACCGCCGGATGGAGCAACAATTTGGTTTCTTACTGTCAGGGACAGTCGGGGAGCGGTCGTATCAAGTGAACTGATATTCTCGGCTGAGTTAGCTATTTGATTATGACTTCCTGCACACCCGCCGACCGCTTATCCTGAAGCATAATTTCGATTTTAATGCCGGTAGTTTTCACCGGTTTAAAAATAACCTCATTGAAGGTGTCCTTTTCTGTCAGATATGGGCGGCTGTCTTTTACCGGCTTAAAATTACCTTTGGTGTCGCGATACAGAACTTTCCATGATTCTGGTACAGCACATTGCCCGTGGCCGGTATCGTCAAACCAATAAACTTTGACACTGGAGATGTTATGTTTTTCATCCCAGTCGAATTTAATCCATTCGGTTGTTCCCTTATGAGGCCAGAAGTCCAGTTGAAGTGCCGATGAATCGGATGAGCTTTCCGGGAGTATTTGATCCTTTATCGCGTCCAGAGATACATGTACAAATGACGCTGTGGTTTTGCTTCGGTACGTCAATGTATCTGCCGGCTGGGGCCGGGCAGCTTCGGCTTTTCGAGCCGGCCAGACCGTCATCTCGCCTCGACCGCGATGAGCCCATGCGTAATAAGGAATAGCGGTAAATTGCTTTTCCCGGGCTGGGACAATATCGCCGTTATTTGTGCGTTTAACCATCCGTGCTTTACCAGTAACTACCATGACACCATTTAGAAGGTCTGGCCTGTATTCAGTCCTGAGCCGAGAATCATCCGGTATCATAAGATTCAATACCTTGCCATCATTGTCAGGCCATTCAAGGCAGAAAACTATTGGTCCTCGCTGAAGGGCCACCTTGCCCCGATTCTCTATGATATTCTGATGGGCGATAATCCGGCGGATGGGCATCGGCAGGTTCAATTCGATTGTGTCACCTTTATGCCATTTACGCTCAATGCGAGCAAAGCCTCTCTGGATTTTAATAGCCGCTCGTTTACCGTTAACCTTTAGCTCAACCTCCTCATGTCCGGTCTTCTGGTATTCGTATAGATTGCTCGGTACGGGCTGGTTCTGAGTCCAACCTGGGATACGAATATAAATGGCAAACGTGTCGTTTTTTTCCGGCTCGACATTGATGTTAATTATACCCTTCCACGGATACTGGGTTTGTTGTGTCAGTTTAACTTTATTGTTGATGGTCTCAATTGTGCTCTCGCCGCTGATAAATAAGTTTACATAGACATCGCTGTCCTTATAGGCGTATGTGTAACCCGGCACCGATGGAATAAAACGGGCAACATTCGAAGGACAGCAAGCACAGCCAAACCACGGACTTCGAGCATGCTGGCCGATGGATTGCAGAGGATTAGGATAAAAGAAAAGATCGCCCTTCATCGAAATTCCCGATAAAGCAGCATTGTACAGCACTCGTTCGAGAACATCGATATACATAGCGTCATTATGCATTAAAAACATTCGATGGTTCCAGAGAATATTGGCTATAGAGGCACAAGTCTCACAGTAGGCAGTCATATTTGGCAGCTCATATGATGAACCGAAACCCTCATTTCCGCCAGCTGCTCCAATACCGCCGGTTATATATAATTTAGTTCCGACGACATCTTTCCAGATAGCGTCAATCGCCTCGATATATTCCATGTTTCCGGTCAGCGCCGCGACATCCGCCATGCCCGTGTATAGATAAGCGGCACGCACAGAATGCCCCAGAGCCCTGGTTTGCTCAGTGACCGGCTTGTGGTCCTGACTGTACTGGCCATAAAGCCCGCCGTTACCCTTCGGGCCACGATTACCTTTGCGTCCCCGCTGGTCCAGAAAAAACTTCGCCTGGCTAAGATACTTCTCTTGGCCCGTGGCACGATACAACTTACAAAGCCCAATTTCGATTTCCTGATGTCCCGGCGGGTCGGTTCGCTTACCCGGGTTAAAAGTATCGCAGATTAAGTCTGCGTTTTGCGTAGCGATATTTAAGAACGATTTATCGCCGGTAACCTGGTAGTGAGCTACAGCGGCTTCGTACATGTGCCCAACACAATATTGCTCGTGAATACTCTGAATGTTTGTCCAGAGTTTTTCCGGTTGACGCTCAGGCACCGAGTAAAAAGTAAATAGATATCCATCTTCCCACTGGGCGGCACCCATGATCTTAATCAGCTTATCCAGGTATAAACGCATCATCGTTTCAGGATAGACTCGAAGTGAATACGCGGCGCCTTCCATGATTTTGTAAACATCTGAATCATTGAAGTATATCCCTTCGTGTTTGCCTTTTATCAAACCGGCCGCCTTTTCGAAGTTTCTAATTCTCCCGGTCTCCTCACATTTATGAAAAGCATAAGGAATAGTCACTTTTCGATTGGTTTCAAGTCGAGGTGTCCAGAAATCGTCATTAACACGTACAATGTTAAAAGGTACTGGTTTGACATTGTAATCATGTCTTAGCTCAACCTTTTGTTCCCCTGCAAGGCATAATACTATACACAGATTAGATGTCACGGCCGCTGCGAGAATAGCTGTAATTATTTGTTTTCGATATAACATTTGAATCACCCTTCAATGATTGTCGTTGGTCTTTACACTTTATAATACCCATGATTGGTATCATGCAACATGTCTTATTGTGCGTCTTTCATCAATTCCAGAGTAGCCTCACCAAAAGCCCTGCCAATCTTTGAAAATGTGATTGTGCTTCCGAGATAGTGATAACCATAATCCGAACCTACCTTATTCCACTCGTCGATGTGCTCTTTCCAGTCCTTAACGAGAGAGGCAGCCTTTTTGTCCCAGAAGACATCAGTTTTGACGACTTTGGTATTTCCCATAAATTCCGGGATTAGCTCAATTGATGCCTGGGCATCCTTGATTACCTGCATTTTCTCGCTGGCACCATCAGGACCGTTCTGTCCCATCTGGCCAATGACAAAAGGTAAATTGGGATTTTTTAAATCCTTCCGTACATCGCGGATGAAGTCGGCCATATGCTTGCCATAGTTATTGAGAAAATCCGGGTCGAACATGTCATTCCAACCCTGAAACCAAACGAAACCGGCAATTTCAAAGCCTTGTCCCTTGTACTGTGGGAAACGAGTTTTCAGTTCCAGCAGGGTGGCGTTAATTTCCTTCATCATTTCCCTGTAGTATTTACCATACATGTCTCTCACATCATCAAGCGTGATTTCCCGTCTCTTCCGTTTCTTGTTACGCTCATTGGTTTGCTGAACAATCTGTTTGAGTATTTCTCCGTTCGGCAAACCTGAACTCGGAGGACGAAAATCCCGGCCTAAACTTTTGCCGCCCCAGGCTGTCTTTATGATGAGCACTTGTTCCTCAAAATGGTCGCCGACTGTGTTGCCAAACTCCAGTTCCGGACCGATGCGGTTGGGAGAGCCAAAGCCAACGGTGAGGTTACCTTTCCTGTTGAGGAAATTGATCCATACGTCATTACGTACCACCCATTTTCCGTCTTTCCTGAGGTGTTTGAAAAAATCCTGGGTCTCAGGCTGGTCAACCTGATACTCTAATAATTCAATTTTTGCTTTGCCTTCCATATTGGACTGACCGGCCAATATGAATACTTTTACTTTTTTTGAACTATCTGCTCCAAAGCTTAAAGTGCTCAACAAACAAATACCCAAAAACAGATATCCTGTAGTAATCAATCTCAATTTCATGACTTCTTTTTCCATATTATTTTACTTGTTGTATTTTCATTGGCTTATCAAAATGCCGATTTTATAGTCTATGCCGTACAGTTTGTATATGTCAACTGAAAAGAACCTGGCATTTATCATTGAGTGTGCAGCAATATTATTGATTAAGAGGTAAGTCGCTTCTTGTATAATCCTGAGATACATTCCATTATAGTAATAGCCCTTGAATTATCAGGCTCTTGTGATAATATCCAGTTATGAAATAAATGCCACATATTGAAAATTAGTGGAGGACATCAATGGAAATCAACATACAGGATTTGATGTTAAGCAGCGGTGTGAAATTCGGTACAAGTGGTGCTCGCGGCCTTGCCGATGATATGACGGATTTCGTCTGTTATGTATATACTCGGGGATTCCTGCAATATCTTGAGTCTGCTGGTGAAATCAAGAAGGCACGAACAGAAGTGGCTGTTGCAGGCGATTTTCGTTCGAGCACGGACAGGATTATGCAGGCTGTTCGGCGGGCTGCTGCTGATATGGGCTACACACCGGTAAATTGTGGAAAAATCCCTTCATCGGCAATAGCACTTTACGGCATTGAAAACAATATCCCGGCAATCATGGTGACCGGCAGCCATATCCCGGCCGACCGCAACGGTATCAAGTTTAACAAGCCTTCCGGCGAGATTCTGAAAGCCGATGAAGCCGGTATCCGCCGGCAGTTAGTCGGCGTCGAAGACAGCCTCTTTAAGGATGCAAAGAGTTTTTCATCGTCATTAGATGAGCAATGGGCTCTGTCGAATACTGCTCAACGGAGGTATGTTGAACGATATCTTGATGTCTTTCCTGATGACTGCCTTAAGGGCAAGCGTATTGGTGTATATCAGCACTCAGCCGTTGGACGTGACATCATTTTGGAGATTGTCAAAGGTCTTGGCGCTGATGCGGTTGCTTTAGGCCGGACGGACACGTTCATTCCTGTTGATACTGAGGCGATTCGTCCTGAAGATGTTGAGTTGGCGGCGAAGTGGGCGGCGGAAGATTCCTATGATGCAATTATCTCTACAGATGGCGATAGCGACCGACCGTTAATTTCCGATGAAAGAGGCCGTTGGCTTCGTGGTGATGTGGCTGGAATTCTCTGCGCAAAATATCTTGGCGCAGACTCTGTCAGCACTCCCGTTAGCTGCAATAGTGCTGTTGAAAAGTCGGCTTACTTCAAGAGTGTCAGTCGCACACGGATCGGGTCGCCTTTTGTTATTGAATCGATGATTAATGCGAGTAAGGGTGGAGCAAAGGTTGTCGTCGGTTATGAAGCCAACGGTGGTTTTCTAACGAACTCCGATATCCCGCTGTTTGGAAAAAGTCTCCGGGCTTTGCCGACACGTGATGCAGTTATACTCCATCTTTGTATTATTCTGCTTGCTGTAAGGGAAGGCAAGAAGCTTTCCGAGCTTACAGACGACCTGCCTGAACGTTACACGGCAAGTGATCGTCTACAGAACTTCCCACAGGAAGACAGTAAATATATACTTGATTTATTTAACTCCGGCGATGCTGCGAAAGACCGGGCCCAAGCCACTGATATTTTTGGTGAACTATGTGGTGTTTGTTATAGCATAGACCGAACCGATGGCCTGCGCATGACCTTTGACAGTGATGAAGTCGTACACCTGCGACCTTCCGGTAACGCTCCAGAGTTCCGTTGTTACAATGAGGCTGCTGCTGCGGATCGCGTAGCTGAATTAAATTCTGCCTGTATGAAGCTTCTGACCACAATTAGGCAGGATTCTAATCAGACAAGACGGCAATCAAGCCAATAGCAGCGAGTGTTGATCTATTGGTAGTTGAACCTATGTCAAATAAGAAATATAGAGAAGGAAAAGTTCAAATGAAAAATAAGATGCTGGGGCGTCGAGAATTTCTCAAGACCTTTGGATCTCGCGTAATGTATATTTCGACATACGGATGGGTCAAAAGCCAAAGTGTGTTGGGAAACGAAAACTTGAACCGACCCAACATCATTTTTATTTTAAGTGACCAGCAGCGATGGGATACGGTCGGCTGTTACGGTTTACCATTGTTCGATAATCTTAGTCCCAACCTTGATCAGTTGGCTCGTAAAGGTGTGCGTTTTGAGTATTCCTTCACCTGCCAGCCTGTCTGTGGACCTGCAAGGTCATGTCTGCAAACCGGCAGGTACGCTACTGAAACAGGATGCTACCGTAACGGAATAGCCCTGCCTGAAAATGAAAAAACTATCGCTCATTTGTTGTCTGATGCGGGCTACGAAGTGGGCTATCTGGGTAAATGGCATTTAGCTTCGACCTCCGGTGTTCCCGGGCGTAATGCAGACTACAGAACTAAGGCGATTCCCAAACAACGACGTGGAGGCTACCGGGACTTTTGGCTGGCATCGGACATACTGGAATTCACCTCACACAGCTACGATGGCTATATGTTCGACGGTGACGGCAACAAGCGGGAATTTCCACAAGACCGGTATCGCGTAGATGCACTCACCGACTGGGCATTGGAATACATGGATAACCGCAATAGTGATAAGCCATTCTTCCTCTTCATCTCATATATCGAGCCTCATCATCAGAATGACCACAATCAGTTTGAAGGTCCTCAAGGTTCCAAAAAGCGTTTTGCCGATTACAAAATCCCCGGCGACCTAGCGGGAACCAAAGGCGACTGGCGCAAAGAGATGCCTGATTATTTAGGCTGCTGCTGGAGCCTCGACCAAAATGTCGGCCGTATACAGGACAAGCTGAAACAGCTTGGGATAGCGGATAACACATTGCTAATTTACACATCTGATCATGGCTGCCACTTTAGAACGCGCAATAGCGAATACAAAAGGTCCTGTCACGACAATACAATCCGCATTCCTTTGATTATTTATGGCCCGGGCTTTACCGGCGGCAAAGTGATAAACGAACTGGCAAGTCTGATTGACCTTCCACCGACTGTACTTAAGGCCGGTAATGTCCGACCGCCGAATTATATGAGAGGCAGGGCACTGCAACAGCTTATAAATTCAAAGGCGGACGATTGGCCGAAAGAGGTATTTGTCCAGATAAGTGAGTCTCAGGTTGGCCGAGCTATTCGTACAAACAGATGGAAGTACTCGGTTCGTGCGAATAATAAAAATGGTGGTCGCGATTCGTGCAGCAATGAGTATATGGAAGACAAGCTATACGATCTGAAAAAGGACCCATATGAAAGGCATAACCTTGTCGATGACCCCGCATTGGCTGACGTTCGGGCTAAATTGGCTAAAATCCTCAAACGCCGGATGGCGGCCGCTGGTGAGAATGAGCCTGCTATCATACCATACCAGGGATAACGGTGCGGGCGAATCAAAGAGTAATCTTCTTTAATAGAATAAATCTTGTAGTATAAAGGGTATTCTAATGTGTAAAAATATATTTTTTATCTCATTTGGATTATTGTTACTAATCAGTCCGATCACCGTTGGTTCTGCTAAAAAGACATATAACATACTCGACTTCGACGCAAAACCTGATGGTAAAACTCTCTGCACGCAAGCGATACAGAATGCTGTCGATCAATGCGCGGAAAGCGGCGGTGGCACAGTTTATTTCCCTGCAGGGACATGGCTGACTGGGACGATTTACCTGGAAGACAACATTACCCTCTGGCTTGATTCCGGTTGTTTGCTGCTTGGCAGCAAAGAGAAAAAAGACTACGGCCGCTCTCATAAACTTCATGGCACGGAAGACGAAACATTCAGTTATTGGGCAATCGTCGCCGGTAGGAATCTTAAGAACATTGCGATTTGCGGCCGGGGTACTATCGATGGCCAGGGATCTAACTTCAAATATAAAAACGGCCCGAGGCCTAAAAATATCTATCTGGAAAACTGCTCTGATATTCTTATCGAAGGTATTAACATGCGCAGTGCTGGAAGCTGGATGCAGCATTATCGCCGGTGCAATCGTCTCACTATTCGTGATATCTCAGTCTTTAACCATGTAAGCTATAATAATGACGGTCTCAACATCGACAGTTGCAAAGATGTAATTATACACGGCTGCAGGATAGATTCTGACGATGATGCTATTGTGCTAAAAAGCTTAACTCTTAATCCTTGCGAAAATATTACTATTTCCGATTGTATCGTCAGCAGCCACTGTAATTCAATCAAGATGGGAACTGAGTCCGGCGGAGGATTTCAGAACATAAATGTTACCAACTGTACGATATGTTCTCCCCGCTATTCCAAAGTTATCTATGGACGCCAGAGAGGATTGGCAGGTGTTGCCCTGGAAATCGTCGATGGTGGTACCCTCGACCGAGTGGCAATATCCAACCTGACCATAAAAGGTGTAACAGTTCCAATTTTCATGCGGCTGGGAAACCGCGCCCGCCTTTATGAAAAGGACCAGTCGAAACCTGATATCGGAAATTTTAGAAATG
>DAOUVA010000352.1 GCA_030667885.1 Phycisphaerae bacterium | reverse complement strand
CCAGATGGCGATGGCTTCTGCTGAACGCGTCTTTGCTCTGATCGACATGCCTAACGAAATCACCGAACCAGACAAACCGCTGCCGTCTGAAGAAATCAAAGGAACCATTGAATTCCGAAACGTTTGGTTTGCCTATCAGGATGAGAATTGGGTATTGAAAAACCTCAGCTTTGTTGTCCAGCCCGGCCAGGTGATCGCCATAGTCGGGGCCACCGGCGCAGGCAAGAGTACCATTATCAACTTGATAGGTCGTTTCTTTGATGTGCAGCGCGGCTCCGTGAGGATAAACGGTCACGATGTGCGGGCCTTTGGCAAAACTGATCTGCGTCAACGCCTCGGCTATGTATTCCAGGACCCGTTCGTATTTGCTGGAACCGTGGCGGACAATATCTCCCTGCTCAACCCGGACCTGAGCAGAGATGACCTAATCAGCGCAGCCAAAACAGTCAACGCCCATGGATTTATCAGTGATATACCTGATGGCTATGACGCGGTGCTGAATGAACGTGGCGAAGGACTTTCACTCGGACAAAAACAATTGCTGTCAATGGCCCGCACACTCGCCCAGAATCCAAAGCTACTATTCGTGCTGGATGAAGCCACAGCCAGCGTCGATACGGCCACGGAAGTGCTCATTCAGGACGCGATGAGCAAACTGATGCACAACCGCACCAGCATTGTGATTGCGCACCGCCTTTCCACCATCCGGTACGCAGATCGCATCCTGGTGATGCGCCACGGCGAGTTGGTAAATGCAGGCACACATGATGAGCTAATGCTTCGCGGCGGCTATTATCGTCAGCTTTATGAACTACTCCAGCATTCACCACATAAATAGCAGTTGCCTTCAAAGTACCTGCCCTTAATTTACGAAGGGAAAAGGAGGTTGAAGCACGCCTAAATATAGTGACATATGTCAGGAAAGCATGGAGCCATTTTCGCGAGTTAAAAAATACCGGAATTCTTCGAAAAGTCACCCTTTTCATGAGCTGAAATACACCCTGATTCCCAGGGTTGAGTAGACCGAGGGAATTTCACCCTCGGCCCCTCCGAGAACCGGACGTGAACCTCTGTAGCTCATCCGGCTCCAGTTTTTTAAGGCCAACTGCTATGAGAGTATTTTACATTCACTCCGGCCGAAATCTGTGGAAATATAGGGAGCTTTCGGAAGAAATTGAAAAATCCTTGACATGCCAGAGCCGCCTGAATATCATCAAGTACTGTGAAAGAGGCGGTTTCGATTGAATGCAGAATATCACTGGATATCGCTTGGCCGCAAGATGATAATAGTCGGCCTTGACGGGCATCAACACCGAATCACAGCAGTATAGAAACGAAGGAGTTCGAGTGAAGATTCAAGCATATAAGTCTTTGCAGTTTGAAGTGGGGGAGGCTGCATGGGTAAACTTAGAGGCCGGCCTTTAAGGTAGTGGCTCCCAGCTTGAACTGACAGTTTATATGGCAATTTATTTCGAGATGCTGCCAGAGCTTCGAATAATCCCCACGATAAACACGTCCTGAAGTAATCGCCATAACAATAATGCTGAACGGTTAAGAAGAGAAAAATGCATACTTGAAAGTGATTCGCACCGTTCGGCACAGTAACAACTTGAAGAAAGGAAAAATATTCATGAATATCGTACTTATCATTCCCACAGGAATCGGATGTGAAATCGGAGGACACGCCGGAGATGCCAATCCGGTTGCCAAGCTTATGGGGGCGTGCTGCGACAACCTGATCCTGCACCCGAACGTGGTAAACGCATCTGATGTGAACGAAATGCCGGAGAACAGCTGGTACGTTGAGGGCAGCTGTCTGAACCGGTTTCTAAGGGGTGAGATTTATCTGGAGAGGCCCCATCTCAACAAGATTCTCATTGCCGTTAATAAGGCCGATTGGCAGTCGATCAACGCAGTTTCCGGTGCCAGGGCAACTATCGGTTCGAACGTCGAAATTATTGAGCTGGAAAAGCCGTTGGGACTGATAGCACAGATGAAGGACGGACTGGCCAGCGGGGAAGTGCTCAACTGGGAACCGCTCGTAGAGCAGGTGAAACAGTACGAGTTCGACGCACTGGGGATCGCTACACCAATTACTATAGATGAAGCCACGCTCAGGAAGTACTTTGAAGTCGGCGGCGTCAATCCGGTCGGGGGTGTCGAGGCTGTGGCCTCCAAGCTGATTTCATCGGCTCTCAACAAGCCCGTGGCTCATGGACCTGTCGATTACGCGATACCGGGATTTTATGAGATCGTGGACCCCAGAAAGGCCATAGAAATCGTCACCTTGAACTTTATCCACTGCCTGTTGAAGGGGCTCAACAAGGCGCCAAGGCTAAGCGATACGAAGAAGGATGGATCGTTGGGCGCCGAGGACGTCGATTTCCTCATCAGCCCGATGGGCTGTCTGGGGGAGCCTCACGAAGCCTGTCTGGAGCGAGGTATTCCCATAGTGGTTGTCAGAGAGAACAAGTCGGTCCTGAATGAATACGAGGACGGCGATGAGCGATTCATCTTCGTGGAAAACTACATGGAGGCGGCCGGTCTGATGATGGCGATGAAAGCGGGGATTCACCCCTCGTCAGTTCGCAGACCGTTGGGACCGACAACCGTTCTTTCCGGCAGGGATTGATTACGGGGCGTCCGGGGGCACAGGTAGAATCTATTAACACACTCTGACTCGTATATAAGATTTACAGTCATTGGCCTATGCGGTTATCGAATGGATTCATATCTACGGCCTGCTTAAAACTGCTTTGAAGATTCAGGGCATCATTAGGCCAAGATATTATAACAAATTAATACATATTCAAAAGCTATAGGAAATTTAAAGTCCATAATCAGTAATGAAATAAAAAGGGCCTATACCGAAACAAATCAGAATAGGCCCCGAATTTACAAATCTACTGCATACTTGTACTTAACAGTCATATCACGTCTTAAGGTGCCGGTGGATACAGTCGAATATCATCGAAGTATAACATACCTGAACCTCCTGCCACCGGATTAGCCCTGTTACCAAGGCCAAGTGTAATCGAAGTGACATTGGTAAGGTTGACGCCCTGGCCGGCAAAACGCGTCAGGTCGATATTCCATTCGGTCCATGACCCTTTCTGCGCCGCATCAGGATTGTCGTGATTGACTACTACGCTGTCATTGAGAGCGACATACATCTGCTCGGCAGCGTTAGATGCACTTCCTCTAAACCATATTGTCAGTGTGTTAACACCATTTACTGTCCAGTTACGATTGGAAGTCAAGACATAAGCCGCCTCAGATTTACCAACAGCGTTATTATATGACATTGGCATCGACTGATTACCACTGTGAACGATGCGTTGCTCGGCAAATGGAGCATTAGCATTACCAACGACAGAGCCGTTTATGGTCGGATTGTCGTAGCCGTCTATCCAGGCCAGATATATCCTGTTGGAAGCCGGCTCAGCTTCATCAAGGTCATTGTAACTCTCCATATCATCCACGATAAGGAAGTTGGCCGTAGTGAAGCTCCAGAGAGGGCCTGTCCACGGACTGTCGGCGTTAGTGTTATTGGCCTCATCAATCCGCCAGTAGTAAGTAGTATTCCATTCAAGTTGTCCGGCATCATAGCTCTCGGAACCAAGGTTTCCGCTGCCTTTATGTTCAGTGGAACTTGTATCGGCGTTTTTGACTGCGTCTTTATCAGTGCCGAAATATATCTGATGCGAATCGGCATAGACTCCATGCATCCATGTAAGAATCGGTGCCTGCGTGACATCCACAGTCCCATTAGCCGGTTCCGGGCTGCCCACAGCGCCCACTGTTGTAAAGCTCCAGATGTCGCCTTTATGCGTTTCGATAATATCAAACTCATCGGCCCGCCAATAATAAGTATTAGACAATTTAAGCGGACCGGGAGTATAAGTCGCAGTTCCCTGAGCCTGGCCGTCTGTTGCATTGTTTACTTCTTCAAAATTGTCACCGAAATATACGGTGTGGAGTTTCGCTCCATAACCTTCCGTCCAGCTAAGTTGCACATCAATATCTACAGCCTCTCCGCTGTCGGTCGGATTGGGATTGTAAGCCGTCTTGGGAGGAATAGAGAAACTCCAGACGTTCCCTTTCCATGGACTGTTCGGATCGGCATCATTGACCTCGTCAACGCGCCAGTAGTAAGTCGCACCGGGAACAAGGCCATCCGGAGAAGGGAATCCGGGGAAGCCCACAACAAAAAATGTTGCCGCCTGGTTGCCAATGAACGTGCTCTCGGCACCGGTATTGACGTCGTCGAAATTTTCACCGAAGTAGACATCGTGCGTAACCGCCGAAAGGCCCGCTTTCCAGGACAGGTTGGCCCATGTGTTAGGATGCAGGCCCCCATCTGCCGGCACGGGTCCGTAGGCTAAATCCGGTGTGCCCCGAATAGATGCATAACTGGGAAGCTCTTGCGGCGAGAAAGCGCCTTCTGTCGTAAATACCAAATAATCCCAGTATTGTTCGCTCGTACATGATGTGCAGCCGGCACCGAAAATGAAACCAATCCAGCTTTCGCCTGCCCCCACGTGCGGTTCGCTTATCACCTCCACATCGTCCACATAGATACGGATATCTTCCGCATCTCTCACCATTCTTAGAATATGATATTCTGTCATATCGACATCATGCGTGCTGCTGGTATTATTCAGCAGAATGTGGTCGGGGAAAAGGTCCAGCCATTGGGAATTGCTCCCATCCTGCATCCCAACCAGCACTTCAAAATCGGCCGACCCGGACTGGGAAAGCACTTTGACGCGTGCCTCGATTGTTGCCTGTTGCATCAGGGCAGAATCCGCTACGTCATACAGGAAAAAGCAGTGATTTGCCCCGACATCATCAATATGAAGCTCGCTCTGGTCAGTGACTTCGGCGGATCTGTTGTCCCCCACAAGCTGCCATGCGTCGGCGCCCAGTGAGGTATCATCAGGCAGTGTATCTCCCTCATAGACATATTCCCATGCGGGATCTGCAGCACGAAGCGTGGGTATCCAGAGAAACACCGCCAATATCAACGAAGTTGTTCTTATCACTTCTCTCATTTTTCATCCTCCTTCTTATTTTGGTGCATCAACTTCTTCATTCATGTCGCGAAGCAACCCGTATGGCAAATGACTGGTAGGCGATTTGACTCCCGTCCAAAAAGTCTGATCAAAGGTCAGATCATCTGATTTTACATTTTGCATCTTGATTCTTGCCTTTTCTTACTGCATTTT
>DAOUVA010000318.1 GCA_030667885.1 Phycisphaerae bacterium | reverse complement strand
CACGTATCGCGGCATACTGGTATTGATTTCACCCGCCAATTCGATAAAACGTGTCGACATACCGTACTGCCGGGCCTTCCAGGTAAGATAAAACGGGTCAATTGGTATGCAATGGCCTCCGAGCCCCGGCCCCGGGTAAAATGCCTTGAAGCCGAACGGTTTGGTGCTTGCGGCGTTGATAACCTCCCATATATCGATGCCCATTCTGTCAAAAACAACCTTCAGCTCGTTGACCATGGCTATATTGACACATCGATAAACGTTTTCGAGGATTTTTGAGGCTTCCGCCGTTTCGAGACTTGAAACGGCAACCGTCCAGACAATGGCGGAATCGTATAGTTTGCAGGCCATATCGCAGCATTTTTTCGTCAGGCCCCCTACCACCTTGGGAATAGTGCCAGTAGAAAAGTCCTTATTGCCCGGGTCTTCCCGCTCCGGTGAATAAGCTAAGTAAAAATCTTTGCCCGCTTTGAGGCCGCTGCTCTGAAGTATCGGTACCATAACTTCTCTTGTAGTACCGGGATAGGTAGTACTTTCCAGAACAATCAACTGCCCCCGCTGCAGGTATTTTGCGATTGTTTCGGAGCTTTTGATAATAAATTGCATGTCCGGCTCACGGTTCTCGGTCAGCGGCGTAGGTACACAAACTAATATTGCATCGACGTTTTTAAGACGTGCCATATTGCTCGTCGCCTTAAAGCGGCCGGCTTTTACGATTTGTTTGATCCTCGAATGAGGAACATGCTTGATTATGCTCCGCCCGGAATTCAGTGTCCGGACCTTTTTCTCGTCGATGTCGAAACCGACTACCTTAAGCCCTGCCGAGGCAAACTCTCCGGCTAAAGGCAGGCCTACATAGCCAAGCCCCAAAACACCGACTTTAAGTTGTTTTTCTTCGATTTTCTTTGCCCAATCTTTCATAAACGGTACCTTTCATCAAATTGGCGCAATCAGTTTAGAGACATACTGCCAAAATGTCAAAACAATTGAAAATTGAGAATTAGATATTGACTATTTTCTACTTTCGAATAAAAATTAGAAATCTTATAATTCTCTGGAAATCGAAAAACGAAAATTGAAAACCAAAAATAAACTAAACATTTTATTTACTTGTATCGGCAGACGTGTCTCGCTGCTTGACGGTTTTCGCAAAGCGGCCAAACAACTGAAGGTAAACGCTTCGTTCTTCGGCACCGATACGACCGAGCTGAGTCCGGCACTGCAACTTTGCGACGAAGCCTTTCTGGTTAAGCCTACGACGCACTCCGGCTATATCAGGCAATTGCTGTCGATTGTCAAAGACAACAAGGTAAATCTGCTGGTTCCCACTGTTGATCTGGACCTGAAGCTTCTGGCTCAGAATAAACCCAAATTCATTGCGGCTGGCTGTCAGGTGCTCGTTTCGACTCCTGAGGTTATAGATATTTGTCAGGATAAAAGAAAAACCTATCGTTTCCTCGTCAAAAACGGCTTCGATACTCCTCTTACTATGAGTGTTCGCTCCGCACTTTCAAAAGGCAAACTTAACTGGCCCTGTTTTCTTAAGCCCTGGGATGGCTACGCCGGGCGGGGTAACGCTGTGGTAAACAATCGCAGAGAACTGTCGTTCTTTGCCAAAAGGATACCAAACGCTATCTGCCAGCAGTTTATTGAGGGAACCGAATATACATGCGATGTATATATTGATTTTGATTTGAAGGTTCGCTGTGTCGTTCCGAGAAAACGCATTGAGGTAAGGACCGGCGAGGTCAGCAAGGCACAGATAATTAAAAATACCAAAATTATGAGACAGGCCGCCTGTCTGGCCGAAAAACTCGGAGCAGGCCCCGGTGTTATTACTCTGCAATTGTTCCTGACAAGCAGCGGTAAAATCAAGTTCGTTGAAATAAATCCCCGATTCGGCGGCGGAGCCCCCCTATCAATCAAGGCCGGCGCAAACTTTCCGAAATGGATATTGCAGGAGCTATCAGGCAAAAAACAAAATGTCCGCTTCGACGGCTTCAAAGATAATTTAATTATGCTCCGCTATGACTCAGAAGTCTGGCTTCAAGGCAGCTAATAAAAGAAGAACCAATAGATTCATCATTTTAGTTCAAATATTTATTCTTCTCTCCCTGTAACATCACAAAGCATCTCAAAAAATCCTGAAGGGACTTTATACCCCAAACTTTTTGCCTTATGCACATCCTCCCACGCTTTATCGTATTCTTGTATCTTGTAATAAGACAATCCCCGATTGAAATAGATGTCACTCAATGTTGAGTTTATTTCAATAACCTTGGCATAATCTGATATGGCTTTGTCATATTCATATTTGTTATAATAAATATCTGCCCGTCTAAGATAAGCTGGAGTAAACTGTGGATTTATTTCAATGGCTTTGGTGTAATCTGATATAGCCTCGTTATATTTGCCTTTAAGATAGTACGTAAGACCTCGACTGTAGTGAGCCTCAGCAGAGCTTGGATTTATTTCGAGGGCCTTGTTACAATCGGAGATGGCCAAGGCATACTCACCTATCTCTGCAAGTGCCAACGCCCGGGTTAAGTATGTAACACCCAAGTTCGGGTCTATTTCAACCACCTTACTGTAGTCTGAAATAGCTTGATTATACTGTCCTTTTTTACCATATGCTAAACCCCGATTGTAGCGTGCATTCGTATCGAACGGGTCAATTAGAATGGCCATAGTATAGTCAGAAATGGCTTTTTCATATTCGCCTTTATAATAGTAAGCTATTCCCCGATTGTTGTGGGTTCCAGCATCTCTTGGATTTATCTCAATGGCTCTTGTGAAATCAGAAATGGCCAGGTCGTATTCATCTTTGTCATTGTAGGCCAGACCACGAGAAATGTAGGCGTCAACAAACTTTGGTTTCATCTCAATGACCCTGGTGAAATCTCTGATGCCTTTTTCATAGTTGGTTTTGTTGTAATAGGCAATTCCCCGACCATAATAGGCCATAAATAATTTGGGCTTTATCTTGATAGCAAAGTTGAACTCTGAAATTGCTAAATCATTTTGTTCCTTGTCAAGATACCTGCAGCCGCGATTGTAGTATTCAGTGGATTTATCTCTGCATCCTGCCGGCAATAAACAAAGAACCACCCCCGAGCATAGCAGTGCCCAATTAATAGCCTTTCTGTTCTGAATACTCATAATAAATAACCTCACTTTCCCATAGTACTATACTACCACACTTTTACATTTCCTTCATAATGAAAAAATAGGAAAATTTGGTTTGAAAATGGAAGAACTGTGGGCAATCAAAGGTAAACGATATGGAAATCTATCAATCGCCTATTTTCCAGACAATTTCCGTACCTTTTTGTCCGGCCACCGGTGAGACGGCATAAACATTCCCTTCCGATAGCCACTTCTCTATGGATCGTCCACTCAACAGCGGCACACCTTCACTGGCTGCATAATTGGATATGATTCTTATATCCGCTCTTTTCCCCTTTACTTCCTGCATATATAGAAGCGGATAAACCATCGTGTTGTCGGCATAAACAACTGCCTCGGGTTCGAGCTTTTCGAATACTTCTTCGGCGAACCTTTCAGTCCCGCGATAGCCAAGCTTCCACGGCCGTAAGAACCATGTATAATCATTCCGGTAAGGGACATCCGCCCTGGTGGAGAGATTAAATTCAAGTTTTTCGGCGAGAAAAGGAACGGCTATATAAATCGGTATTGGCAGCAAAGCGAAGATGACAACTATCCAGCATAGAGTCTTGTATTTGAACATGGTGATAAGCAAGTCAAAGCCGACACCAATCAGGACCGAAACTAAGCAATAGAAGGGTATGAAAAACGCGTACCTGTCCGGCACTGTATAGCGATATGCAAATATAAAATACAGTATCAGCAGCGCCAGAAGAACCTTCGCGAATCCAAAACCATGCGGTACTTTTGTCAGACCATAGATACCGGCAAAAAATAAAATAATATTTGGCGTTGGGAAATTGTATGCTATGAGTATCAGGTTCTCTTTGATAAGCCCGCCTGAGAGACTTGCGTTGAGAACGTTGCCCTGCCATTTGTCGCCGAAAAATGCCGATGCTGCGGTAGCCGTGACACTGCCTCCCTGAATTATGTCTTTGGCTATAAGGTATCCGTATGGGGCCGCACCTATAATCCACATTAGAGCAATATTTCTCAAGTGTCCAAGCTTGATGTGCTTTTGCTTCAATAGAATTATGCAAAATACCAGGTAGCAGGCAAATGCAATCACTGCGAACATATGATTGGCGATTGCCAGGCCGTTGCATAGACCCAACAGATATAGATACCCCACCCGCCTTTCCTTAAAGTATTGCAGCAGCATTAACAGTTCGGCCGAAAAAAGTGCCGTATAGAGAGTATATGTTTCTGCGATGACAGCGTGACGCCAGAAGGTATGCGATAAAGCCAGGCATAAGGCAGTTATTAACGCAGGCAAGAGCTTGTCCAGCCATATTCGCATCAGCAAAAACAGATTCGCAATAGTAAACGCCGCCGCCACTGCTGATATCAGGTTTATCCTGTGTGCGAACTCACCGAGTGGAATTTGCTTTACCCCGATGCCTATAATATGATAAAGCGGATGTGAAAGCGCCAGCCCCAGCCTGCCCTCGAAGTCATTGTGCCATATACGGTATTGATACATCCCGCTGTCCTGCCAGAGCGGCCCCGGGGCACAGGTGGCCACATAGAGTGCCCCCGCTATTAAAAAGACAACGATATAACTTGATTTTAGATTGTTAACTTTGACCATAGACTATTTTCTATTGGTTGTTTATCGCCTTTTCCGATAATCAATAGTCAATTAAATGGTTACTGTCAAGTATTGTGTATCTTCTGCAAACCGCATCACCCCCTCATAGATGGCGGGAATAAGCAGAGTATCGCCTGCCGAGAATTCAACTCCATCCCCGGCTCCTGTAATTGTCCCGGAGCCGGAAATGATAATCAGCGTTTTCATCTGGCCGGCTGAAATCAGCAGATCGCAGCTTTTCCCCTGGTGACCTTTATCGACCTTAAAATATTCAGAGTCCACCAGGCGCCCCATCTTTGTAACTGAAAGGTTATCACCGGACGCATCGAAATGAATGCTTTCCAGAGCCTCTTCGATGTGCAGCTCTCTTGCCTTGCCGGTATCGTCAACCCTGTTCCAGTCAAAAACCCGATACGTCGTGTCCGATGGCATCTGAATCTCGGCTATTAGCAGACCCGCCCCGATGGCGTGTGTCGTCCCGGACGGAAGAAAGTGACACTGGCCCGGCTCTACCGGTATCTTTACCAGCATATCCGCTACGCTGCCTTTTTCTATCGCCTCGGTAAACTGCTCCTTCGTAACGCCTTCTTTGAGCCCTTTATAAATCACCGCTCCCGGCTCAGCCGATATAATATACCAGCACTCGGTCTTCGGCTCCCCCCTGCCCATCCGCTGGCAGGTCTGCGGGTCCGGGTGTACCTGCACACTAAGGACATCCTGCGCATCTAAAAATTTAATTAAAAGCGGAAACGTCCCCGGGAAATTTTCATCGCCTGTTATCTCTTTAGGATATTTTCCGATAGCTGATTGAAGAGTCTGCCCGGCTAATTCTCCGTTTGCGATTACGGATTTATCTTGCGGCAAATCGGCCAGTTCCCAGCTCTCGCCGATTTTCTCCCCCGCCGGCAAGTCCTTATCGAAAACCTCTCGCAGCTTCTGCCCGCCCCAGATCCGCTGTTTATATATCGGCCTGAATTTTAATGGATACGCCTTCACGCCCCCCATT
>DAOUVA010000491.1 GCA_030667885.1 Phycisphaerae bacterium | reverse complement strand
GCCGACGCATGGGAGGGTGGCCATCGCGAACCGTTTATCGCCCGTTGGCCTGGCAAAATTCCTGCCGGCACCACGAGCGATGAAATTATCTGTCTTACGGATTTAATGGAGACCTGTGCGGCGATTGTCGGAGCAAAACTCCCTGAAAATGCCGGCGAAGACAGTTTCAATTTACTGCCCGCCCTCTCGGGTCAAAAGCTAAATAAGCCGATACGCGAGGCTATTGTGCACCATTCCAGCATGGGTATATTTGCCATCCGTCAGGGAAAATGGAAGCTCATACTCGGTCTCGGCTCCGGCGGCTTCACCAAGCCCCAAAAAATAAAGCCCAAACCGGGTGGGCCAAAGGGACAGCTTTATAATCTCGAAGATGATTTAGTCGAAAGCAACAACTTATGGAGTAAACATCCCCAAATCGTTGAGCGGCTGACGAAGCTGCTGGAAAAGTATAAAGAACAAGGCCGAACCCGCCCGATTTAGTAATTCGCTTATAAGGTGAAAAAATCTCCAATCAAGAGGAGGAAATATATGAGCCTGCAAAGTTACACTCGTCGTTCTTTTCTAAGGTCTATGGGTATTGCAGCGGCCTCGCTTACGCTGCCCCAGTTGGCTGTTGGCAGAGCAAAATTTGCACAACGAAAAAAAGAAAGTCCCAATCTGCTGATTATCCACACAGACCAATTGAGCTGCTGGGCAATCAGTATCTATGCAAAGCAGCGAACCGACACGGCGAATTATGGGAAGGTTCTCGTAAAAACGCCTTATATCGATTCTCTTGCACAAGAAGGTGCGATTTTCTATAACTTCTTTACCAACAGCGCTGTTTGTACGCCTTCCCGAGGCTGTATTGTTACCGGTCGCTATCCGCACGCTCACGGTGCTTATAAAAACAATATCGAAATGAATCGCGATGAGGTAACTATCGCCCATATCCTGCAAAATAACGGCTATGAAACCGGCTATGCTGGAAAGTGGCATATTGACGGTCCACCGAAACCCGGCTGGCTCAAGCCGGAGCGTTCTATGGGATTTGCGGACTGCCGTTTTATGTTCAATCGAGGCCACTGGAAAAAGATAGTTGACCAGCCGGATGGGAATCCGGAAGTGTCACCTTACAAGGTGATTGGCGACAAAAAGACGTTTACTACAGACTGGCTTGCCGATAAGACAATTGATTTTATAAAAAAGCCCAAAAGAAAACCTTTCTTCTATATGGTGAGTATCCCCGACCCTCACGGGCCTTTCACCGTCCGTGAGCCGTATATGACTATGTACAAGCCCGAGGATATGACAGTTCCGAATAACTTTAAGGAGTCTCCGGCGGGTAAAGGTAATAAGAAAACCGCTGCGCAGATGCGAAAGAGCAAGGCGCAATACTGTGGCCTTGTAAAGTGCATAGACGACAACGTCGGGCGTATCCTCGATGCACTGAAAGATGAACGTATTCTCGATGATACAATCATTGTCTTTACAACCGACCACGGAGAATATATGGGTGAGCACGGCCTCTATGGAAAAAATCAATGGTATAGAACTGCCTACCAGATCCCGTTTATCGTTCGCTGGCCGAAGAGAATAAGACCCGGCACAGTTATTAATAATTTCGTAACCAACGTTGATGTCCAGCAAACTCTTCTCGGGCTAATGGAAATCAAACCCTGCGGACGGGAACAGGGCCGAGATGCCTCCGGCCTGTTGCGAGGCAATAAAACCAAATGGACCGATGAGGCGATGATTCATCATTCATCACTCGAAGCGGCGGGAATTTTTACACCCGAATACGAGCTTGTCCTAAAAGCCAAAGGTAATCACATGCTCTTCGACCGAGTCCACGACCCGGAACAGACTAAAAATCTATACAATAATCCAAAGTACAGAAAAGTTATGGGGGATTTAGCCAATCGCATTATCCAGCATAATATAGATGTTAATGCCCCGGCTGTGTCGTGGCTGAAAAAAATAACTATCGGCTAAAAAACTTTTTTCAATCACTCTTTATTTATAGGCTCACCAAGGGCGTTTAGCGGTTGTTCGATAGTTAATATATCTCCCAAAGTTTCAGCCAGGTTTGGTAAGTCATATACTTTTAATGCTCCATGCACGGTGTTTACAAATTGATTTACAGATATGCCTGACTCAATGACATTAGACCAGGAAGCAAGACCTCGTATAAGCTTAACCGACCCGAACAAATCCGGTTCGAGGGCCGAGGCGTGCAAAGCCGGGACACAAACGCTACCGGTCGCAACCAAATCCACCGGGCCATCCTTTTGCTGCTGCAGAAATCTCGCGCAGGTCAATATATCTTCGCTGCGCATTCCGACATAGGAGCGGCCTAATAGATATGCAGTATAAACATTTTTCCAGTCGACTCCTGTCGCCTTTCCAAGTGTACTCTTTGTGACCTGATCGGTTTCACCCGTACCTCTCAAATCTACGGCTAAGACCGACCGCCCGGCCTTAACCAACTTTTCGATAGGCCCGCCCGGCCCAGTATCTTCGTTTTTGCCTTTTTCATTTATATACAATACTACGCCCCTGGATTGTCTTTGTTTTGGTGTAAACATAAGGCCCGGAAGATATATACCGTCTTCGGATTTGAGAATAATTTTTCTAATACGGTAGCCATTTCGCTCAACAACATCAAGCTCCTCGGCTTTTGGCTCAGGCAGCTCTTTTAGGTTGCGGATACCGGTGATAGTGCGTACCTGATTAAGTAATTTACCATGAGATGTTTTTGTCCAGAGTCTCTGACGCTGTTTGGCTAATTTGTTTTCATAGTCTCTGTTCAAATCATAGGTTGACCGCGCCCCTTTCATTGCCATTACCTGACCGGTCGGTGAACATTGAATTTCTTCTTCGCTGAGTAATTTAATCTCCGGCTCGGTTATCGGTTCGTCTTTTTTAAGCAGCCATCGCGCCATC
>DAOUVA010000086.1 GCA_030667885.1 Phycisphaerae bacterium | reverse complement strand
TGGCGTATTGATGAAGCAAATAACGCCAGTGCCGATAGCCCCTGGACAGGCCCCCTCTGGAGCTTTACCACAGCTAACTTCCTTATCGTGGACGATATGGAGAGCTACAATGACATTAATGAAGGTGAGCCCGGCAGCAACAGGATATATATTGCCTGGGCGGACGGATTTGGCGATCCGACAAACGGTTCTGTCGTTGGTAATGCTAATGCTCCATTTGCCGAGCAGACTATCGTTCACGGAGGTTTGCAGTCGATGCCGATGGCCTACGATAACGCAGTCGGTAAATCCGAAGCGACCTTGACGTTGACTTCCAATCGTGACTGGACAGTGAACGGTGTCAACACACTGACGATTTGGTTCAGAGGTGATTCAGCTAATGCTGCTGAGAATTTGTATGTGGCCCTAAACGGCAGTGCAGTGGTCAATCATGACAATCCTGAAGCGGCACAGGCAAGTTCCTGGATCCAATGGAATATCGACCTGACTCGCTTTGCCGACCAGGGCGTGAACCTTGCCAATGTTACTTCGATTACCATTGGCCTTGGAAATAGGAATAATCCCGTGGCAGGTGGTTCAGGGAAGATGTACTTCGACGATATTCGTCTCTATGCACGTTAAACTCCGAACCGACAGCTAAGACTGCATAGTTGATATTACAGATTTGTATTAATTCGGGGCTTATATCGAACGATTCGGTATAGGCCCTTTTTTATTGACTCCGCTAAAATACGGCGTATATGCGAACTGTCACATGACAATAGAGCTTCGATACTGATTATTTTGGAATTTGTACAGCTATGTGAGGATAGTGAAGAATAAATTACTGATTTTATGTGAAATTTACTATCAAAATGAACTGGCTTTTTACGAATTAATTTACTTGACTTCAATCTATAGATATGTATAATCATATTGGCGTTAGATTTCCGTTGGAATACCACAAGGAGAGCAGGAAATGCAGTTCATTTTTCTAATGTTATACACCCCTTATAGATGTGCCAATTTTACGCATCAGAAACGCTGCGAGTATTAACTATATTTGAAGGAGAAGAGAATATGAAACGCAAAATGATCATTCTTACGGCCGTTATGATTCTGTTGCAATTATGCAGCAGTCTGTGGGCACTACAACAACTGCGCAAGAAGCGGAAATGGCAGTGAAAGGCTGGCTCAAAATCGATCCCCAACCGCTCGGTGCGGCTTTAGGTCAGGAAGTGGCAAGAGTTGAAACCTTCGCCGATGAGTATGGTGAGCCGATTTATTATATTGTTTATCTGGAGCCATCCGGCTTTGTGATTGTCTCGGCGGATGATTTAGTTGAGCCTATCATCGGTTTTACCGAAGAAGGTACTTACAATTCCTCGCCTGACAGTCCGTTAGGGGCATTAGTGACTAACAACCTGAAAGGACGAATAGCAGCGGCTCGGAACTCCTTTAGCCTTTTGACTATAACCCCACAAACCACAGCGACGAATACCCAGATGAAGTGGAATTATTTTATGAGTCTTGCCGAGGGTGATTTCGGCTTAATGGCAGTGGATCCGGATACTGTCACGGATATTTGTGTTGCTCCTTTGATCAGTGCTATATGGGGCCAGGGGCAAGCCTGCGGCCGTGATTGTTTTAATATGTATACTCCCAATAAATATGCATGCGGGTGTGTGGCAACAATGTTAGCTCAAGTGATGCGGCTCCATCAATATCCCACTGAACCTAATGATTATGACCCCAATGAGCCTGACGGCAGGCGAGAGTTTTTGGTTGCATGGGTTGAAGGTGAATGGTTGTATATAGGACCAACCTTTTTAAGAGGCGGAGACGGCAACGGTGGGCCTTATCAATGGGATAAAATGCCCAATGTACCGAGCTGTAATACAACGTTAATAGAAAGACAGGCCATAGGAGCCATTTGTTCCGACGCCGGTATTGCCTCCAATATGCTCTACACCCCGTGGGGTTCAGGTACCTTCATGGACGATGCAAGGCGCGCGTTAGTTGATGTATTTAACTACAGCAGCGCCATCGAAGGCTGTTACGACACTAACGATATTAAAAATATTCCAAGTGAGAATTTGGAGAAAATGGTAAATCCTAATCTTGATGCAGGCCATCCTGTATTCTTCGGGATACATGATGAACAAGAGCTACTGGGAGGACATGCCATCCTGTGCGACGGTTATGGTTACAATGCCTCAACAATATACCACCATCTAAATTTTGGTTGGGCTGATTTTCCCACCTGGGCCAGACAGATGTGGTTCTTGTTACCTGACATTTCATATGGCGCCTCGTACGACTATGATATTATAAGCTCGTGCGTTTACAATATTTTTACCACTGAAAAAGGTGAGATAATCAGCGGCAGATTATTTGACTCACTCGGCAAGCTCGTCGAAGGTGCTTCTGTCACCGCGCAAATCAAAGGAGGAAACTCTAATACCGCGGTAACAACTGTATCAAACAGCAAGGGCGTCTATGGCCTAAAAGGTCTCGATTCAGACACTACATATACTATTACAGTGGAAAAGGAAGGATATGATTTTGAGCCTGCCGAAGCTACTACAGGGAAATCTGAAAACAATAGTTTCAACTGTGGCAATGTTTGGGGAGTCGATTTTGTGGGTGATAGTGACGCAGTTTCTATCGGTGCGGGAAAAATAAGCTGGGCACACCCAATGTCCACAAGTTATCAAGATGCCCGAACACAGGTAATATACCTTGCGAGTGAAATTGGCAAAGCTGGAAAGTTCATCGACCTGTCCCTTGAGATTACGACCGTTCCCGGACAGATTTTGGAGAACTGGACAATTCGTATGAAACATACCAGTCTAAGCAGATACAGCGACGATAACTGCTCGCTGGAAGCAGACGGCTGGACAGTTGTGTATCAAAACGATGAGTCTATTGAGGAAAAAGGATGGCGCAAGTTCGAGCTTCAAACGCCATTCGAGTACAACGGCACCGACAACCTGCTGGTGGATTTCAGCTTCAATAACAGTTCCGGCACCTCCAATGGCATGTGCAGAGTATCAAGCCCAGGGGGAAAACGCAGTGCGTACAATTCAGCATACAGTCAACTCGGAGATCCACTGGATTGGCAAGGCGAGGTGAGGATTAATATAAATGTGCCTGATGTGATACTAACATTTTCCAAATGAAGAAGACTGAATTGTCTATTTTATTCGATGGAGCTAAAAAAGCAGGAATAATTGCGGATATTTTCCTTGACGGGAACCCGGCTTCTTTGATATAGTTAGTATTAGTGAAGTTCGTGCCTGCAGAGTCGGGCATCTTTGGCTTTGAGTTAATCCAGCAGGTGCAATTCCGGTAATTTTGCGAACAGAGGAGGATGCGTATTATATGAGGTATCGAGTTTGTATCAACTCTATACATAGCAAGTAATTTTTTTACATTTCAATTAACAATAGAGTAGTCTTTTGAAGGAAGGTGGTGGTAACAAACCGCAAGATATTTTCTGATTTCAATATGTAATTTTCACATAAAAATAGTATCTTAATGCTTAGCGAAAATAACGAGTGATTTGGTGTGTGGCCAAATCATGGTTATCTTAGCTTCTAATACAGGAGAATTATTATGTGTAAAAAATTGATTTGTCTGGTTTCTTTTATTCTTGTCCTGAGCGCGGCAAGCAGCGTAGACGCCGACCTTGTGGGTCACTGGACCATGGATGATGGTTCGGGCACCACGGTGGCCGATATCAGCGGCAATGGCAACGACGGGACCCTCATGGACAATCCCGACTTGGACAATCCCACATGGATTACCGGCATCCGGGGGGGAGCCATGGAGTTTTATGGCACGGGCGCAGCCCTCACCGGCGGAGACCACATCGATTGCGGCAATGACGCCAGCCTGGACATCCCGGGTCCGATCTCCATAGCCCTCTGGATAAGACCTGGCGCCGATGCGCCGGAGGACAATGGCACAGAGACGGCGCCGATGTGCAAGGCGGACATGGGAATGAGTCCCAGTTGGAGCTATCAGATTCGATACGGTTGGGGCAGCTCTCAGCCCTACATGGCGTTTACTTTCAATACGACACCCAGGGCCTGGGCCTACGTCGGCAGAAACCTGGAGCGCGACGAGTGGGTCCACATCGCGTGCACGCATGATGGAGCGACACTGACATGCTATCTCAATGGAGAGGAAACCGAGTCAACCCCAATGGGCGCAATTACCAGCAGCCCTGCCTCTGTCCTCATCGGCTCAGATGGGTGGGGATGCGATTGGGATGGCGCGATTGATGATGTTAGGATTTACAACCATGCCTTGTCGCAGCCTGAATTACTCAGCGCCATGGAAGGTGAGGTAGTATATAGGGCCTGGGGACCAACGCCGGTTGATGGCGCTCTTTATCCGGATACGTGGGTAAACCTTTCATGGAAGCCCGGCCCCAAAGCGGTCTCACATGATATATATGTTGGCGAAAATTTTGACGATGTGAATGCCGGAGCCGAAAGCACGTTCCAGGTCAACCAAGGCGACACATTTATTGTTGTCGGTTTTCCAGGATTTCCTTATCCGGATGGTCTCGTTCCGGGCACAACATACTACTGGCGAATCGATGAGGTCAATGACGCCGAGCCGAACAGTCCCTGGGTAGGTGATGTCTGGAGCTTTAGTATTCCCCCTAAGACGGCATACTTTCCCGATCCTGCCGATGGCGGGGATTCTGTTGACCAGAATGTTCAGCTTAGCTGGACGCCTGGTTTCGGAGCGAAACTGCACACCGTATATTTCGGCGACAATTTTGACGAAGTGGACAATGCCGCAGGCGGTCAAACTCAGGGAACTGCAACTTATACTCCCGGAGCGCTTGAAATGGCTAAGACCTACTATTGGCGTGTCGATGAGTTTGATATTGCCGAAACGCATAAAGGCGACATCTGGAGCTTTACAACTCTGGGTGCCGTTGGTAGCCCGGATCCGGCTAAAGGTGCTGAGGACGTCACACAGACGCCTGTTCTCACATGGGTACCGGGTGTTCTTGCCGATACGCATGAAGTCTATTTCGGCACAGATGCAGCCTCTCTGGAGCTTAAAGGCAGCGGAAACCCTGGCTCCGAGAGCTTTGAGCCCGGACAGCTTGAGTGGAATACTACATACTATTGGCGTGTCGATGAGGCAAATAACGCCAACACCGACAGTCCCTGGACAGGCCCTCTCTGGAGCTTTACGACGGCTGACTTTCTTATTGTAGACGATTTTGAGAGCTATAATGACCTCGAAGATATTGACCCGGCGAGCAATAATATTTTTATTGCATGGGCGGACGGATTCGCTAATCCGGCTGTAAACGGTTCAGTAGTTGGTTATTTTAATTCTCCCTATGCCGAGCGGACTATTGTTCATAGCGGCAATCAGTCGATGCCGATGTCTTACGACAATGCCGTCGGAAAATCTGAGGCGACTTTGACGTTGACATCCAACCGTGACTGGACAGTGAATGGCGTCAATACACTGACAATCTGGTTCAGAGGTAATTCTAACAACGCTGCTGAGACACTGTATGTTGCTCTCAATGGCAGTGCTGTTGTTACTAATGATAATCAAGATGCGGCACTAAGAGCTTCCTGGACGGCCTGGAATATCGACCTTCAGGCTTTTGCGGACCAGGGTGTGAACCTTGCCAATGTCAGTTCGATTACTCTCGGCCTTGGCATTAAGAATAATCCGGTTGCCGGCGGTTCGGGTATGATGTACTTCGATGATATTCGACTTTATCCACCGGCACCGTAAGACGGGATTTAGCTGTTAAGTAAAATTGTACAGCTAATGAAAGTAGATTTGTAAATTCGGGGCCTGTACTGATTTGGTATAGGCTCCGTTTTTTCATTTACATTAAGATTAATAATTTATTGAGCTATATGATTGTACATCCACAAAGACAGATAATGTCTGTCGGAGGTGACGTAAGGGAAGTTCTCATAAATGAGAACATAAAATGTCTCGAAATATCTAATTTTGCCTTGACGAGAAGATGGTAAATTTGATATATTGAATATAATATAGACCTAATAGAATACAGTTTTTGGTCTCTCTTCGAACTGATGTAAGGAAGGAGGTAGTGGTCGATTCGTAACGAATTATCCCAATGCACACATAGTAAAGAATGCGGTAAGTGCGAAATTTATTATCGGTCGTTTTATTTCAAGTTCTTTAGTGATAACAATATGTGTTTTGGTATGTGATCAAAGCACAAATTCGAATTAACTTTGAAGGAGTAGTATGATGTGTAAGAAATTAATTTTGTTGACTTCTTTTGTTCTGGCGTTGAGCCTGGTCAGCTCAAATGTTGTCTTCGGCGCAATCGTAGTAGAACGAGTCATTGCCGGAAGTAATGATGATGGTGAAGCCAAAGACATGATCGGTGGCGGTGCGGAGAGTCGGGGCAGCACGGACCTTGAGATGCCGTATGAAGGTGATGGCGCGACAGACGACAAACAAATAATAGGTTTGCGTTTCCTTGATATCCCCTTTGAGAAGGGTGAGCAGGTTTCTGAAGCCTATATTCAGTTCACGGCTGACGACCAGAAGGTGGCCGGCGATACAGTAAATCTTATTATTAATGGTCTGCTGCAGCTCAATCCAGGTGAGTTTGGAAGTGGCGAACAATTTTACGATGACAGAGATCCCAAAACAACTGCGGAGGTCAAGTGGTCCGATATACCGGATTGGACCAGCGTCACGGCAACGGAAGCATCGAAAACTCCGAATATCGCCTCCATTATCAACGAGATAATCAACCAGGATGGCTGGACCAACGGCGATGCCCTGATACTATTTATAAGGGACGACGAAACCAATCCATCCACCGATATTCGAAGTGCTTTGGCTAACGGTTATGCAAAGCTGATATTCAAAATTGCCGTTCCTTATGCTTCGGAACCGAACCCGGCTGATGGTGCCCTAATTGATGACACCTGGGTTACCCTTATGTGGAATCCGGGAAAATCGGCAGTCTCACACGATGTGTATTTGGGCGATAATTCAGCAGATGTGCAGGCCGGTGCTGAGAGCACATTCCAGGGTAACCAGGCCTCGGCGATGGTTATTGCCGGCTTTCCCGGCATGCCTTATCCGGATGGTCTTGTACTGGGCGCAACATATTACTGGCGGATTGATGAGGTAGAGGCCGATGGTACCAAGGTTGCAGGTGATGTCTGGAGCTTTATGGTTCCCTCAAAAAAGGCCTATTTTCCCAATCCGCCTGATGGTGGTAAGTATGTTGACCCGGACGTGCAGCTTAGCTGGACGATAGGCTTCGGTTCGAAATTACATACTGTATATTTCGGTGACAATTTTGACGATGTAAGCAATGCCGCCGGTGGACTTCCCCAGGCTGCTGCAACCTATACTCCCGGCACACTCGAAATGGATAAGACTTACTACTGGCGGGTCGATGAGTTCGATGCAGCCGCCACGCATAAAGGCGATGTCTGGAGTTTCAAAACCATACCGCTTTTTGCCATTACCGATCCGAACCTTATCGGCTACTGGAAGTTTGACGAAGCCGGTGGTGATACAGCCATTGACTTTTCCGGTTACGGTAATGATGGCACGCTCGGAGGCGACCCGGAACGGGTGGAAGGTGTCATAGGCGGTGCGCTGGATTTGAACGGTGATTATGTCGCTATTGACGGTGTTGTCGATGACATAACAAACAAAAATATTACGCTTAGTGCATGGATCCGAACCACGCAGCCGGGAGAGGGCAATGTGATTGCATCTAATACTGATAGCAGTCACGTTCTTCAGTTTGGCATCGACGGTGGGAATATTTGGGTGGATGATGGTCCCGGTAACGACTTTCCCCCTGCTGTCAATGACGACCAGTGGCATATGATAACGCTCGTCCTGAGCGGGTCAAGAATAACCTTATATACCGATGGAGTTGAGGTAGGCACGGTTGCAACCTCCGTCGATATAACCACAGAAACACGATGGTCAATAGGACAGGAATGGGACTCTGCACCGAGCGACTTTTATTTTGGCATGGTGGACGAAGTCCGCTTCTACGATTCGGCTCTGACGGCTGATCAAGTTAAGGAGCTTATGAGAGGCGACCCATTAGCCGCCTGGAACCCAAGCCCGAATAATAACTCAACAGTGGATATCAAAGAGGCGAGGAAACCCCTTAGCTGGTCTGCTGGAGATGAGGCTGCTGAGCATGATGTTTATTTCGGTACTGATAAAGCAGCAGTAAGTAACGCCGATGCATCGGATACAACCGGCATATACCTGGGCAAACAAGGTGCTACGAGCCTTACTCTGCCTGCAGGCAGCGTTGAATGGGGCGTCGGACCGTACTACTGGCGAGTCGATGAGAACAATAACGACGGTTCTATTACTACAGGTTCTGCCTGGAGTTTTTCAGTTGCCGATTATCTTATTGTGGACGATATGGAGAGCTACAATGATATTAATGAAGGTGAGCCCGGCAGTAACAGGATATATCTGGCCTGGGCGGACGGATACGGCGATCCGTTAAACGGTTCTACCGTTGGTCATTTAAATCCTCCATTTTACGAACAGGCTATCGTTCACAGCGGTAGTAAGTCGATGCCGCTTTCCTACGACAACGCCGTGGGCCTATCTGAGGCGACCATGACATTGACCGACCTGCGAAACTGGACAGAGGAAGGCGTTGGAGTACTGACGATTTGGTTCATGGGCGATGCGGCTAATGCTGTCGTGCCATTGTATGTTGCTCTCAACGGCAATGCGGTAGTAACTCATGGTAATCTTACAGCAACACAGTTAGACACCTGGACGGAATGGACTATCGACTTGCAGGCGTTTGCAGACCAGGGAGTGAATCTTTCCAGTGTCAATACTATTAGTATTGGTCTTGGCAACAAGAGCAATCCCGTGGCCGGAGGTACAGGAACGATGTACATCGATGATATCAGATTGTATCGACCTGCACCCTAAACAGGGATTTAGTGGCCTCCCATTGCTTCTTACGAAGCAAGATATGGGAGTGTAGTAGATATACCAGTTTAAAGTTAATTCGGGGCCTATACCAATTCGGTATAGGCCCTGATGCTTTATCGTATGCCGAGTTTTGGTTGCGATACACTTCACGTTTTGCTCAATTTGTACTCCTGATTAAATTAGATTGACCAATAAGTCTGAATCTGCGATTATATCGTGTGTTTTAGCCTCATTTTGTTTTATTTATATTGGAACTTTTTGGGGCAATATTGGTCTAAATGAGGGAAATACCGGTGACGGAAGTGGCGAATATCAATATTGATGACGCTGTTTTGGTTAGGCAATGCTGGCAGGGCGATTCTGCGGCAATAGAGCGGCTTATTCTGAAGTATCAGAATCGCATATATAACGTAATATTAAAAATATGTGCAGATCCTGATGATGCTGCGGAACTAACACAGGACACATTTGTCAAAATAATAGAGAACATAGATAATTTCCAGGGCAGAAGCAGTTTTTATACGTGGGCGTTCAGAATAGCCGTAAACTTAACCTTGAATTACTGCCGCAGGAATGCCAGGATTGGATTTACTTCGCTGGATGCAGAGCAGATTCGAGAAAATAGCCAGCCGGGCAAAGTCTTGAAAGAGCTGTTAAGTAATGATAGCTCACTTGATCCGGCGACTGTGGTTCAGGACAAAGAGTTGTGTCAGATTGTTCTTGAGTCTTTGAAGAAATTAGATGACGCACAAAGAGCCGTCGTTGTGTTGCGTGATATTGAAGGTATGAATTATAACCAGATTGCAAATGTGTTGGATATTGAGTTAGGAACGGTAAGAAGCAGATTAAGTAGAGGCAGGAAAAAGCTTAGACAGATTTTGGAGGCCATTTTGCAATGAAAGAAATTCCGAATTTAGACGAATTGCTCAATAGCTTCATTGATGGAGAGCTGGCACCCAGACAGCACACTGAAGTTCAACGGTTGTTAGCTCACGATGAGAATATTGCACAGCGGCTGGATGAGCTTCAGCAATGTAAGACGTTGCTGAGTTCTCTGCCTGTTGTCGAGGCTCCGCTACAGATTTTGGAAAATGTAAAAGCTTCCCTGGCCAGAAGAACCCTATTAGGGGAAGAGCCCTCGGCTTTTGATGAGCAGATTGGGGCAAGGCATTTGCTCGGTCGTAAGCTCTTCGCTGCCGCTGCTATGCTTGGCCTTGTTGGTATTTTGGCAGCGGTTGTTTATTCTATTGTAGCCCCCACTTTTCCTCAGGGGCCGATTGCTGCCGAACGTCGAAATATGCCCCCGACAATTGATTTAACAGAGCCGGCACCGGTGACAGTAGTTGCTGCGCCGTTTAGCGGCAGGCTTGAATTGCAGACAAATATCCTGCCTGCTGTTGTAGGAATTATTAACAGGGCAATTGAAGAAACTATCCCTTCGGATGAGTGGATTGCATCTGACCAAAGCAAGAGCAGGGAACCACACGCGCTTATTTGCAGCAGTGAAAGCTTTAATTTACTATTAGCCCGGTTGGATGATATTTGGGGCAAGCTGGGTTCGGCAACGCTGATTGTTGATACCGAAGTTCTTGACCGGAAAGTCGTTGTTGAAGCGGTGACTGCTGAGCAGATTGCCGGTATAGTCAACCAGGATGATTCTACAAGGCGTATCGAAGTGGCGAGGGATTTTGCTGTTCTGAACAATATATCCGAATATTTACCCGGCAGAGAGATTCTAACTGCTATCGATACTTCATTGGATTTGATGACCCCGCCCATGCCGGTCTTGACCTGGAACCACAAAACGACAACAAAGGTAGCCTCCAAAGCCGGAACTGATAAGAACATACACCTGACAATTACAGTTACGGACAGTAAATAAGGAACTGTGGCGTTTAATGACTTCATTGATCCTAAACTCCAGAGA